>JAOUHH010000269.1 GCA_029865195.1 Desulfobulbaceae bacterium | reverse complement strand
ATCGACCGGCAACCTGCTCTCCATACGTCTCAAAGACCCATTTTGTGGAAACCGGAAAACCGGGATTCACCAAAAGCACATGGCAATCAGCCAGTGGGGCGGCGGCCCGCAGCTTTTCGCCCACGCCGGTGGCCCAGGCTGCGGCAAAATCACTGACCAGAAACGGAACATCGGCGCCAAGGGCAAGGGCTGTGGCCTGCAACCGATCCGAATTTAATGGCAATCCGGTCATCCCGTTGAGGGCCGTCAGTACCGCGGCGGCGTCGCTGCTGCCGCCGCCCAGGCCGGCGGCGATGGGAATCCGCTTGTCGAGATCGATTATCACCCCGCCAGACAGGCCGGTTTCCCGCAGAAACGCATGGGCCGCCCGAACCGCCAGATTGCCGTCGTCGAGAGGCAGCCCCTCGACGTTGGCGGACATCTCTACGCCACTACCCTCCTCGTCGAGAGTGACCATGATGGTGTCCGCCAACTCCAGTTTCTGCATGAAGGAAAGCAGATCATGGTAGCCATCGGCACGACGGCCGGTGACCTCAAGGTACAAATTCACCTTGGCCGGCGCCTTGACGGTGATTCGTTTTAGATTGCGCACAGGATCGCCCTGCCCTTCGATATTCGCATGCATAATATACAATGAAAAAAGCCTGATCCCGCTTGGGATCAGGCTGACCGTATCAATAACAACAAAGCGGCAAGAACTCTACTCCTTGGCTTTGACGTAACGAAGCCTCAAATCATAGAGAACGTTCTCGATCAACTCCGCTTCGTCGCCATCAAGATTGCCTTGCGTCTTCTCCTGCAACATCTTCAAGGTATCGATGGAGTGCTTGGCAAGGATGAGGTCTTTGACGGTCTTACCGGTAACCGGGTCTTTGATTTCACCAAGATGGTACAGGGCCGAAGAACTGAGCGATATAACGAGATTGGCAAAGGTCACCTCCGGCATGACACATTTGCCGTCCTTCAGCACCGTGCCCTCGGGACATTTCCCGCACTCTTTCTCGTCGTTGGCCATAACAAAACCCTTCGTGAGGGGCACCCAAACCACCGCGCAACCGGATGGTTACAGCTTAGCGTGAAGTGCCCCCTTCCCTATTTCACATGGGCAGATCCAGCACCATGGCGTCGTCGATCTCGGGCAGATTCTTGACCTTCTGCAGGAGATCCTTGTCAATCAGCTGATCGGTATTGAGCAGAATGATGTTGCGCCCTTCCTCGGCTTCATTACCCACCGTCATCCGGGAAATATTGACCCCACCGCTGCCGATGGTGGTGCCCAATGCCCCGATCACCCCGGGAACGTTCTTGTTGTATACGAAGAGCATCGGTCCGACCGGCAATGCCTCCAGGCGGAAGTTGTTGAATCGTACCAGCCGGGGCTCCTGCTTGCCGAACACCGTCCCGGCCAACACGTTCTCGCCGTCGGTGGTTTTGACCCGGACCATGAGCAGGTTGGTAAAGTCATCGGAGTGACTGGTCTTGGACTCAACCACCCTGATACCGCGATCCTTTGCAATCATCGGCGCATTAACGTAGTTGACCGCGTCTTTGAGAATCGGCGTGAAGAGTCCCTTGAGGAAGGCAACGGTTACCGGGCTTGAATTCACCTCGGCCAGGTCGCCGATATACTCGATATTGATCTCCTCCACGCCGCCCTTGGCAATCTGCATCTGCAGGGAACCAAGCATCTCGGCCAGGGCGATATACGGCTTGACCTTGCTCAATACCTCGGCGCTCACCGAAGGGACATTGACGGCGTTGGTGACGGTGCCGGTGTTGAGGTAGTCGGCCATCTGCTCGGCGATGGCGATGGCCACGTTTTCCTGTGCCTCGGCGGTTGAAGCCCCAAGATGCGGGGTACAAATGAAGTTATCCAGGCCAAGCAGAGGGCAGTTTTCAAGGTTGGTGGGCTCGACCTCAAAGACATCGAGGGCGGCGCCGGCAATCTCGCCGGAAACCAAGGCTTCATACAACGCCTTTTCGTCAACCACGCCGCCACGTGCGCAATCGATGAACCGGGCGTCTTTCTTCATCGCCTTGAATTCCTTGGTTGAAAGGATGTGCTTGGTTTCGTTGGTAAGCGGCACATGGACCGAAATGAAGTCGGAACGCTTGCAGAGCTCGTCAAGGGAAACCAACTCGATCCCCATCTTCTCGACCAGTTCCTTGGGCATGTGCGGGTCAAAGGCGATAACCTTCATCCGCAGGCCATGGGCGCGGTCAGCGACAATGCTGCCGATACGGCCGATGCCTACGATGCCGAGGGTCTTGCCGGTAACCTCGCGGCCCTGAAACTTTTTCTTTTCCCACTTCTCGGCCTTCATCGAGATGGTGGCCTGGGGAATATTGCGGGTCAGGGACATCATCATGGCGATGGCATGCTCGGCGGCGGTGGTGGCGTTGCCGTCCGGCGCGTTCATCACCACAATACCACGCTTGCTGGCAGCCGGAATATCAACGTTGTCAAGACCGATACCGGCCCGGCCAATAACCTTGAGATTATCGGCGGCCTCGATGATTTCGGCCGTTGCCTTGGTGGCGCTCCGGATAACCAGACCATCGTAGGCGGGAATAATCTTCTTGAGTTCTTCCGGGGCAAGCCCGGTATTGATGTCCACCTCAAGGCCGGCATCCTTCAGAATCTTTGCGCCAATCGGGGCCAAATTATCGCTGATCAGTACCTTCATCTTCTCTCCTTTCTCGATATACGCTTAAAAATGCCGCCAGTGAGACATTTTTACTGACTAATGATTAAACGGGGCCCGTTGAGGGCCTTATTATAAAAGAGTGGAATATGCTGCTCTCGACAGGGTTTGTCAAGATTAAATGACTATGCGCGGGAGGCACGGCTTACAAAGAATTGATTTGACCCCATCCCTTCTCGCCGACCTATCGGGCGAGTAGTGAATCAATCCCGGAAACAGGCCGAAAAATCAGCCGGGCCATCATCATCGTCTTCGACGGCAACAGGCCGCTGCAACCGTTCCAGCGCACACTGCTTACACATTTCTTCATAACGACGTAAAAAAAGCTTCTGGGGAAAGGAGGGATCACCGAGATAGCCAAGCAGATTCTCCTCAATCTGGGCGACAAGTTCCGTTACCACCGTCTCCTTCTCATCGGCAGCTATGAAATACCTCTCCCGATCTAGAATCAGGGAAACCGACTCCCCTAAACGTTCCCGCACCAACGCCTGCAATTCAGAATCACCCTGGTCTCTGTCT
>JAOUHH010000051.1 GCA_029865195.1 Desulfobulbaceae bacterium | reverse complement strand
CTTGGTGATATAGTCGTCCATGCCGGCGTCGAGGCATTTGTCGCGGTCGCCGGCCATGGCGTTCGCGGTCATGGCAATGATCACCATGTGGCCGCCGTAGATCTTTTTGTTCAACCTCTTGAGCAGCGCACCGTTTTCCTGAAAATCGCCATCCCTTTCCTGTTCGCAGCGCCTGATCAGGCTCGTCGCGGTAATGCCGTCCATCTTCGGCATCTGGATATCCATGATCACCACGTCAAAATCCTCATCGCTGGAGAGGATTTCCAGGGCGGCATAGCCGTCTTCGGCGGTTGTCACCCGATGGCCCTCCTGTTGCAATACGATGCGGGCCAGTTCCTGATTGATGAAGTTATCCTCCACCAGCAGCACCCGCAAGGGGATGGTTGCCGGTGGCGGCATGGCCTTGGCGGTTTCGGACGATTCCGTAGCGGCTACAGCCGGTTGCTCACCTTTTTTCAGGGCAACCGTGAAGTGAAAGGCTGCGCCGTGGCCGTATTCGCTTTCAACCCAGATCTTGCCGCCCAGCAGCTCGGTGATTTTTCTGCTGATGGCGAGCCCGAGGCCCGTCCCGCCGTGCAGACGGGTGACGCTGGAATCGGCCTGGGTGAAATTGTCGAAGATGCGTTCCTGCATCTCCTTGGCGATGCCTGGGCCGGTGTCGGTGACGGTAAAGTGGAGGAATACCACCCCGTTTTGCTCCCCGGTTTTGACGATTTTGAGGCCGATCTCGCCGGTGTCGATGAATTTTATGGCATTGCCGAACAGGTTGATCAGGATCTGGCGCAAGCGGAACTCGTCGCCCACCAAGCCATCAGGTACCTCGGAGGAGATGTCGCAGTGCAGGCGAATCCCTTTTTCCGAGGCCTTTACCGCAAAGGTTTTTTTGATAAATTCACAGACCTTGCGCAGGTTGAACGGCCGTTCGTCAAGGGTCAGCTGCCCCGCCTCGATCTTGGAGAAATCCAGGATGTCATTGATGATATGGAGCAGCGACTCGGCTGATTCCTGGACCGCGCTCAGGTAGTTATGCTGCTCGGCGGTGAGCTGCGTGTGCATGGCCAGACGGTTCATCCCGAGAATGGCATTCATCGGGGTGCGGATTTCGTGACTCATGTTCGCCAGAAATTCACTCTTGGCGCGGCTGGCGTCGTCCGCCTGCATGCGTTCCTTGATCTCGGTCTGCAGCTCGGCGTTGATTCTTGAGAGTTCCGCCGTGCGTTCGGCCACGGTTTTTTCCAGGTTGGCCTGATTTCTTTCCAGCTCGGATTCAACCTGTTTTCGCCGGATGATATCCTCCTGCAGGGTCAGGTTCATTGCCCCCAGCGCCTGGGTTTTTTCTTCCACCTGTTGCGTCAGGGTTCTGTTGAAGTTCTCTATCTCTGCGCTGTACGACGCAAGGCGCTCCTCAAAGAAACGGAAGGCGGCCCGTAGTTGATCCACCTCGTCGCCATCGTTTGCGGTGGCATCGTCGGCAAGGCGCT
Organism: Desulfobulbaceae bacterium; assembly: GCA_029865195.1. Lineage (GTDB taxonomy): Bacteria > Desulfobacterota > Desulfobulbia > Desulfobulbales > UBA5123 > UBA5123. The sequence continues at coordinate 10,423 of JAOUHH010000051.1, read as the reverse complement.
CCCGGTCATGGCGCGAACGATATTTCTGCCCTAGTTCATTGATCATGGCCGTGAGGCCGGTAAGCGGGTTGATGATGATTCGGATAAGCAGATAGCAGGCCAGGGCAAAAAGGGCGATGCCGGTCAGGATAAGATAGATATTGAATGTCTTGAGACGATCGGCGAGGTAATAGATTGTTTCGTTGGGTTGAAAGTAGAGCAGGGCGAAATCAACGCCATCGACGGTAAATTTCCGGTAGCCGCAGGAAAGTTCGGTCGAGTATTTTTCATTGAACACGCCTTGCTGCGACGCTTTGTTGCGCAAAATCTTCTCGCGGGTCTTGGTTTCCAAAGTGGTGTAGTCCCGTCTGGTGTCGTCCGCCTGGACGAGGATATCGCCGCTTGTCACCTGTACCAGCATCAATTTGCCACGGGTCGGCAACAGCCGTTCGAGAATGGTTTGCACCTCTTGCAGTGAAAGCTGGGCCCAGACGATGCCGGATATCTTGCCGCTTTGCTTTTCCTTGACCGGGATGGAGATGTCGAGCACGGGCAGGGGAAACCCCGGTTGCCAAGTGATATTGCCTAAATAGGTCGTGAGTTCCAGCATCGGTTGCTGGTAAATCGGTGACGAAAAAAGGTTGCGACGTTCCTCGGTTTGCTGGGCATCTGGGAATTTATGGATTCGCAACCACTCCTCTCCCCGGACATTAACGGCTGAGATGCGGAAAAGGGATTCCTCGTTCTGTAGCAGGCCGGATAAGGCGACCCTTGCCTCGGCAGGACGTTGCTCGTCCGGCGGGGAAATGGCGGCCAGCAGTTTCAGGTGAGATTCGCTGATCTGCAGAAACTGCCGGATATCCTCTTCCGCCTGTAGCAGGTTGACGGCGGCTCGCTGTCGGAACATGTCCTCCATGTGGCTGGAGAACGCCGAGCTGCTCAAATAGTGATAGAAGCCGATGATAATCAGGAAGGGCAACAGGGTCGCGGCAAGTATTTTAACCGAGAGCTTCATGGGCGATTATCGGATGATTTCAGCCTGAGAGGTGACCTCCGCCGGGATATCCAGCTGAAGTTTGCTTGCGGTGCGAAGATTGATGATCATTTTCCCGGAATAATAATAAGGCGGCAATTGATCGGGGGTACGGCCCTGCAGGAGCTTGTCGGCGTATTCGGCGAGTTTAGGCGAAACCTTATCCATATCGACCACCAGGCCGGCCAGCAGGCCATCCTGGACATGTCTTTCGAACTGGGCCAGCACCGGGAATCCCAATTGGTTTTGCCATTTGATTATCTCGGCAACGCTCTCATCATCCACGCCCGGTGAATACAACAGCATGGCGTCATGGTTTTTCTGCAATTCGCGCATCAGCGGGCCGATTTCGGACTTGTCGTTAAACAATCGATAATCAAGGGTGACGCCATGGGTTGCGGCGTTTCGCTGATGGCGGCCAATGGTCTGCTTGAGGTTTGAGCCGGGCAGGCCGATCATTGCCACCTTTTTGAGTCCCGGAATAAGCCTCTGGGCCGATTGAATAATCGAAACGAAGGAGGCGCGGATGACACCGGTAAAATGTTGCTTCAGTGCCGCCGGAATGGTGTCGGCAGTTTCCTTGGTCGACACGAAGCAAACCGGGGTTTTAAGATCCGGCAGACTGGTAAAGGATGGCAAGACACTGCCGTTGGCAAAGATGATATTCGTTTCCTCGGCAAGACGTTTGGCAATCTCTCGTTGTTTTTGCCGATTCTTGCCAGCATCGAGATCGTATTGCGTGATGGTTAAATTTTTTCCTTGGACGTAACCGCGCTTGCCGAGCTCCTTGAGAAACCTTTCGATGCTCGAAACAGGGGTGTTTTTCGATATTCCCAGAACATAATTTCCGCGCATCAAAGGTTTGGCCGCCGCTTCTTCTTCCGCGGCAACACTGGCCATGCCGACGATCTCGGCCCTGCTTACCACCTCTGCTGGCACTTCAATGCCCAGTTTGCTCGCCGTGGCCAGGTTGAGCACATATTCCGGACTGAAAAATTTAATCGGCAACTGGGCGGGGCTGCGGCCTAGCAAAATCTTGGCCGCGTAGTCGGTAAGAGAGGGTTTTATCAATTTTTTGGTGATGGCCGGGCCACCTAAAAGCCCCTTTTCAACATCCTGTTTGATGATACTCAGTAACGGCAGCCTGTGTTTGTTTTGGCTGGCGATCAATACCTCCAGTTCCCCTTCGCGGCAGGCGGGCGGCAACAGCATTACCCCGCCAACCCCCTCGGTCTTGAACGCCTGCATCACCGAATCGATATCATCCTTGGCGGCATATTTCTTGATCACCAGCTCAAAACCTAGCTGTTCGCAGGTCTTCTGGAATCCGGAAGCCAGCAAGGAAACGCTCGATCCCTCGAAATGGATCAACCCCATCTTTTGGCGCTGATTCGGGGGCAGCATCTCGATGGCCTGTTGAAAGATGCCCGTCTCCGAGCCGATCCGAACCCCGGTGGTGTTGGCCTGGATGGCAGGGGGGACAACGCGTTCCGGACCGGCAAAATTGATGAAGAGCAGAGGGGTCTGTGGCGCCACCTTGTAGATGATCTCGAGGGAGGCGCCGCCGGTAAAGAAGAGATCACATTTTCTGGCAAGTTCCTGTCGGATTCTCTCCCGGCCGGCCTCATCCTGATAACCTTTGAGATCGATGTAGACAACCTGAAGATTCTTGCCGGCGACAAACCCTTTATTCTCTAGCCCCTCAAGGAGCCATGCATAGGGCGGAGCATCATGGTTGAGTGGGAAGCCAAGGCGGTAGACCTTTTCGGGGAGGGCGTAAGAGGGGGTCGCGCATACGGAGAGACTGAAAAGGATGAGGGTTGCCAGCTTCAAAAACAGTCGCATAGGGTAACTTCCCGCCGAAAAAATGTGGATGACGTATGGGTTGATATGATGGTGCTTATTTCTTCCCGCTGCTCTCGAATGCCTTGATGATCATGATCTCTTTCGCCGGCACATCCTGGTGTCCGCCCACCGACCTGGTGGCCTTGGCGGCAATCTTGTCAACTACATCCATACCCTCCACCACCCGTCCGAAAACCGCATAGCCAAAACGGGCCGGATCATTGCCTTGGTGGTCAAGTGCGGGGTTGTCGGAGAGGTTGATGAAAAACTGGCTGGTGGCGCTGTTGACAAGATACGTGCGGGCCATGGATAAAGTCCCCCGTTTGTTGAGAAGGCCATTGCCCGCTTCGTTGGCAATGGCCGGATGCGTCGGTTGCCGTGGCGTCATTCCCGAGGCAAAACCACCACCCTGAATCACAAATCCGCTGATCACCCGATGGAACAGAAGATTGTCGTAATAGGACTCGCGTACATACCTCCGGAAATTCGCAACGGTCACCGGGGCCTTGTCGGCATACAGTTCGATGACGATGTTGCCGAGGGTGGTCTCAAAGGTAACGGTCGGGGAATCGCCGACGACATGTGCGGGCGTAGCCGGATTGGCGTGGGCGGCAAGGGGTAAAAAGAACATGACGGCAATAAGTACGGCTCGAAGCATGTTTGGGCTCCAGATTTCAAGTTAAGTTTAATTGCTTGTCAGCTTGTCGGTGATCCTCTAAGCTGAGTTTATTTTAAATTTGATAATACCCCATTTGGTGCGGTTTGGGAGTAGTTTTTACAACCATTGGAGCTTGCTCAAGGCGACCGACACTTGCATTTTTACGGATATTCAGCTATAAAGACGAACCTCGCCGCAGGGATGCCGAAAATGGTGTCGCGACGGGTGAATCGGTATGACCCCCGGTTCCGCCGGCGGGAATCAGATTTGGGAGACCAGGTGACATGCAGGCCTGGCGTCTTTCTCAGTACTTCATGTCTGATTTGTTTGTGTGATTTTTTGTGAACTGCTATTATCTACAGAAGGAATTCGGTGCGGATTGAGTTTTTCCCTTTGCCGGCAACACAGGCAAAATAACGAGAATGAGGTCATCCATGGATTCTCGCGAAACCGATTTTGTTAAAGCCATGAACAACGCATGCCAGACGGGATTTACCGCCAGCGGCGACTTGACGCTCTACAAACGGATGGTGATGGCATTTTTTGTCCTTGCCGGCCTGATGTTTTCCGTTTCCCTGCTGATTTCGCAATCTGATTCGAACAATCTTTCGCAAAGTGCCGCCGTCGGCAACGATGGTGGCTCCGAACAGACCCGGCCACCCCTTTTCGTGCCAAAATCCTGCGAAAATCTTACCGTCGCCTCCAGCGAGGACCTGATCAACAAGCTGCAGGTGTACGATCTCTGGGAAAATCCCCTACCGGCAGCGGTGCCGCCGGTAATTCTCGATCGCTATCCGGAAGGTATCGATCAGCTCCCCATCGAAGAGAAGAAAAAGGCATTCCTCCATACCTTGTTGCCCATAGCCTTGGTTGCGCTTTCAGAGGTCGCCGAGGAGCGACGGCAACTCATGCATGTGCTGGACAAATACAAGACGCCACCCGAAGAGTTCAGCTCGGAAGAAGAGGATAACACCTCTTGGAAGAAGCCTCTCAAATCCTCCGAGCGAAAATTCATTGCCAATCTGACCCAGAAATATCGTACCACCTCGGTGACCGGTCTTCTGAGCCGGGTTAAAACCGTGCCGGTGAGCCTGATTCTGGCGCAAGGGGCTATTGAATCCTCTTGGGGCAGTTCCCGTTTTGCCAATCAGGGCAACAACCTGTTCGGTATCTGGACCTGGGGAACCAACGGCATTATTCCCAACGAGCGGGAGGAGGGGAAGAACCATATGGTCGCCGCCTATGACTCCCTGCTTGATTCGGTGCGAGCCTATATCCTGATGTTGAACCGGGTTACGGCGTACTCCCAGCTTCGCGCCATCCGCAAGAAAACCAGCGATCCGGTGGCGCTGGCCGCAGGTCTGCTCAACTATTCCGAGCGCGGTGGGGTCTATGTTTCTGACATCGGCCGGATCATCGAATACAATAATCTTCGTGATTTTGATTCCCTCGGCCTGGCGCGATCCTCGGTGAAGACGACGCGAACCGATTCGATCTTTACGATGGCCGGGATCAGCACCGGCCTCGGTAAATTTTTCTCCAACTGACCCAGGTTTTATTGAGGAAGTCAGCCACCCGGTTCTTCTTCATGGCCCTTCGTTACGTACTACTCTTCCTTGTTTTGGGTCTTTTCGGCCCCGGGTCTGCTTTTGCCGATCTGCATGTCCTTATTTATCACCGTTTCGGGGAGAGTCGCTACCCCACCACCAATGTCGGCATGGACTCCTTCCATGCACAGATGGCGTACCTCAAAAAGAACGGCTATCAGGTGGTATCCCTTGCCTCGGTCGCCACTGCCCTGCGTGAAAAACAGCCACTCCCCGCCCGGGCGGTGGTGATCACCATCGACGACGGCTACGCCAGCACCTATACCGCCGCGTGGCCTGTTCTCAAGGCCTATTCCTACCCCTTCACCGTCTTTCTCAACGTTCAGGCGGTAAACGACGGCTATCACAACTTTCTCACCTGGAAACAGATCGCGGAGATGCGGGCTGCAGGGGTTGATTTTCAGGATCACGGTTATGCCCATCACCGGTTTGCCGACTGGCCGGCGAATATGGATGAAAGTCGCTACCGGCAATGGATTGGCGCCGATCTGCGTAAAAGTGCCGATATCCTCGCCGCCCGCCTGGGCGCAAGGCCTAAAACTTTCGCCATCCCGTATGGCGAATACAACCGGATCGTGCTCGATGAGGCGATCAAGGTCGGCTATGATGCGATTCTGACCCAGGACCCGGGCGTGGTCGGCTCGGCAACAAGTTGTTTCCAGATCCCCCGGGAGCCGATACTCGGCAATGAATGGAGCACCATGGACCATTTCAAGATGGTTCTCGGCCGCAAGGATCTGCCCCTGCGGGAGCACCAACCACCGCTTGTCCCGCTCCGCGACGGCAAGCCGTTTCATCTTTCCGCTCGCCTTTTGCACCCGCAACAGTATCAACCGAGCAGTCTGTCCATCTATGTCACCGAATTTGGCTGGCTGCCGGTGACCTTGAACGGCGATACCTTGACCACCGATCGACCGATCAGCTTGCGGCGACGATTGAACAGGGTGGCGGTGAAAGGGAAGGAACGGGCGGACGGCCGGACCGCAATTCGGTTCTGGATGCTGGTGCGGCCGGATGGGCTGTGAGTTTTTTTGTTCTTGCTGCCGCAGTTTTTTTGTTACCTTGTTGTCTGGTGACAAATCCACCGATACCGTCGCTACAAGCAATCAAGTGATAACCTGGAGGGGTTGACTTGGAAACGGATAAACAATGCTCGGCCACCGACATTCTGAATCTGGCAACCGGTTATTGGCAAGCCTGCGCCCTGCATACAGCCGTCAAGCTGGATATATTTACCGTCCTGACCCATGAATGTGAATGCCGCTCGCCTGCCGAGGTCGCCTCTCTGCTGGAATGTGATCGGCGCGGGATAACCATCCTGCTCGACGCACTCGCCGCCATGGGGCTGCTTGAAAAAAAGGGCACCTGCTACACCGTGCGCAAAAGCGTCAAACGTTTTCTGGTCACCGGCTCATCTGAATACCTGGGCAACATCATCATGCACCACCATCATCTGGTGGACGGCTGGGCGCAGCTCGACCAGGCGGTTCGATCAGGCCAACCGGTGGAAAAACGCTGCCACGGCGAAGAGCATGAGCGCGAGAGCTTTCAACTCGGCATGTTCAACCTGGCGATGGCGATTGCCCCGAAGATTGCCGAGCAGATCGATTTGCAAGGGCGCCGCCATCTTCTTGATCTGGGGGGCGGACCCGGTGCCTATGCTATCCATTTTTGCCAAGCCAACCCTGGTTTGCGGGCCACTATCGTCGACCGTCCGATGACCCATAACTTTGCCGACAAGGCGATTCATTTTTTTGGGCTTCAGGAGAGGATTGATTTCCTGGGCGGTGATATCACAAGTACTGCGATCAAGGGTGAGTATGACGTGGCCTGGCTGTCGCAGGTGCTGCACGGCTACGGCCCGGATGAATGCCGGCGGATAATCGCCGGCGCCGTCGATTCACTCACGCCGGGCGGACTGATCATGATTCATGAATTCTTTTTGAATTCAACCAAGGACGGCCCCTTGTTCCCGGCCCTGTTTTCGCTCAATATGCTCATCAACAACCCTGGCGGACGTTCATACTCCGAGGATGAAATCTCAGCCATGCTGACCGAGAACGGCGTCCGGAATCTGAAACGCCTGCCCTTTGTCGGCCCCAACGATTCTTATGTTCTCTGCGGCACTGTGGCGTAAGTGATGAAAATCACAAAACATGACAGGTAAAAAGCTATGGGACTCATGGAATTTTTCACTGCGGTGCCCACCATGCCGGCCGATGCGGTCAAGCGATTGCTTGATGAAAAGGGGCCGGAACATTTCAATCTGATCGACGTCCGGCAGCCAGGGGAATACGCGGAGCAGCATCTGGCCGGAGCGCGTTTGATTCCGCTCGGTGAGTTGAAAGACCGCATCGGCGAAATCGATCCGGCCAAGCCGACCATCGCTTACTGACGGTCCGGGGTGCGCAGCCGGTCGGCTGCCACACTGCTCTTGGATGCCGGGATACCGGAGGTTTTCAGCATGGAAGGGGGGATTAAGGCCTGGCGTGGAGAAACAGCCGCCGGTGTGCCCGAGGCGGGGATGGCGTACTTTGCCGCCGCCGACTCCCTGGAGACGCTGGTTGCCCTGGCCTGGGGGCTTGAAGAGGGATCGCGGCTTTTTTACCAGGGCGTCGCCGACCGTTTTACCGACACCCCGGCGGCAATCGCTCTGTTCAAGGAGTTGGCCGGCGCCGAAATCCGTCACAAACAGTATCTCCTTAATGCCTATCGTGCGGCCGTTGGCGCGGAGCCCGATTTCGAGCGACATCGGCTGCGGCTGGGCGGAGCCCTCTCCGGTGAGATCATGGAAGGGGGCATCCCGGTTGACCTGGGCCTTGCCTGGGCCGAGGGAAGGACCACCTCCGAAATACTTGAATTCGCCATGTCCATGGAGGTGAACGCCTACGACATCTACATCAAGATGGAGCGTAGGATAGACGACGAAAAGGGCAAAAGGATATTCCAAACCCTCGCCAACGAGGAACACCTTCATCTGCGCAGGCTTGCTGAACTTCGCGAGACGACAGGCTGATGCGTTTCCCTGCCCAGCAGTTCGGCACAGTGCCACGTCAAAGCTGCCTGTCTCCCCGATGCACCATGGCGCTGCTGGTCGGTTTTTGGCTGCTGTTGGTGCAGGCGGATGTCCTGTGCGCCGGCTCCCTGGTCATCAACAGCGAGAACGATTTTTTCGGCAGTGCCGGCACCGACCGCTATTACACCAACGGCGTCAAGGTAACCTTTATCCCCGAACAGCCGCCCAGTTGGGCCGATCGGCTTGGCGACAAGTTCTGCCAATGGGAGGGGAGGAGTGCCGCCAAGCGCAAGGTTGCCTTCTCCTTCGGCCAGAACATCTATACCCCCCGCGACATAGAGCGCCGCGACCTGATCATCGATGACCGTCCTTACGGGGGCTGGCTCTACGCCGGGGTTGGCATGCATGATCGCACCGCCCGCCGGCTTGACACCATGGAGGTGATCCTCGGCATGGTCGGGCCGCAGTCCTATGCCCGTGAGGTGCAAACCTGGTGGCATGAGCAGGTGATCGGCCTCAACAACACCAGGGAGCCGCGGGGCTGGGACAACCAGCTGGCCAACGAATTCGGGGTGGTACTGCTGCGGGAAAGGAAATGGCGGCTTTACGAACACCGTTGGGGAAACGGTTTCGGGATTGATTGCATCACCCATCTGGGCGCGGCATTCGGCAATATCCACACCTATGCCAACAGCGGCGGCGAGGTGCGATGCGGTTGGGGGCTACCCGATGACTTCGGCACCTCCCACAGTCGGCCGGCCGGTGACGCCAGCGGACTCACCGCCTCGGAGTGGCGGTATCCGGATACCCCTCTGGCCGTGCATTTTTTCATCAGGGCCGACGGCCGCGGGGTGGCGCGGAACATCTTTCTTGACGGCAATACCTTTGCCGACAGCCACAGCGTTGACCGCAAGCTTCTTGTCGGCGACCTCTCCGCCGGTCTCAACCTCACCATCTGCCGCGGCGTGAATCTCACCTATACCCATGTCTATCAGACCAAGGAATTCGACCAACAGGATCTTGCGCACGTCTACGGATCGCTGAGCCTGTCGATAACCTACTGAAAAAGGGAGGGGAGGGGGGCTAGCGGCGCAGGGAGAAGATGTCTTTCAGGATTCGGGTCGGCACCGTCACCCCGTATTCCTTTTCGAGCCTGGCTTCCGCTTCGGCCACGGTGGCGGGCGGTTGCTCCAGCCGGTGCAGGAAGGCGCCGATATCCTCGATGACCGCCCAGGGATAGATGATCCAATGCCATTCGATGATCCGTTCGGCATAGAAATCCGGGATGACGCTTGCGCCTTCCTTGTGCAGCAGCAGGGCGCTCTTGACCTCGGCCGCGCCTTCGGCAAGCAGGTAGGGAACCGCCTTGGCAAGGGTGTCGCCGGTGTCGCTGACGTCGTCAACAAGCAAGACCCGCATGCCGGTGATGTCTAGGCCAAGGCCGGAGGTGATGCGCGTTTCCGCCTGTTTGTCGGCCCCGGCCTTGTAGTGCTCAATTCGAAAACCGGTCAGGTTGCCGATATCGAGGAAATCGCAGAGAACCCTGGCCGGCACATAGCCGCCGCGGGCGATGGCAACGATCAGATCCGGCCGGTAATCGGCCTCGCGGATCGATGCCGCCAGGTGTCGGCACATCCGGTAGACCCGCTCCCAAGTGATCAATTCGCAGCGCAAATCCTTTTTGGCTCTCATATCTGTTCCCTTGTCGTGAAGGTTGCACTTCCTTACATGGTTCTATCACCGGCAGGTCGAAAACTCAAGGCGCCACCCCATAATCGCCGCCGCATGTTTTGACTTGGTTTCGATCAATATCCTATACTTGAGGCAGCACCTACGTTGACCGTTGGTCCCATGCTGGAGGTTTCGCGATGCCAGATGCCCATGCCAGCCGTATTTCGAGAATGCTCAGGGATATTGACATGGAGTATTCCCTTACCGCGGGCTTTACGGGTCGCGCCAGCATGCCCAAACGCATCCGGGAAAGCTTTACCCAGGTTCCCCGGCATGAATTCGTTCCTCCCGACCTGCGCGCCGCCGCCTACGATAACCATCCCCTCCCCATCGGCCAGGGGCAGACCATTTCCCAGCCCTTTATCGTGGCCCTGATGACCGATCTGCTCAATCCGGAAAGCAACCACCGAATTCTCGAAGTCGGTTGCGGGTGCGGGTATCAGGCCGCCATCCTCGCCACGCTGGTCAAGGAGGTCTACAGCACCGAGATCATCTCCCCCCTCGCGGTTACGGCCAGGGAACGGTTGCGGCGTCTCGGCTACGGGAATGTGACG
>JAOUHH010000050.1 GCA_029865195.1 Desulfobulbaceae bacterium | reverse complement strand
ATTGCCCGCCTCGGCCGCAGCCGACTTCGCCGCGCCCGGCAGCCCGGTGGCGTCGGGATTCGGCACCGCCGCGCAAGAGACGCAGAGGCACAACAGGAAGGCCGAGCAACACAGTTTCCTCAACATGGCGCGTCCTTCCCCCTCAGCCCGGCGACCAAGGGCGACACCCGCTCCCATACCGCCTGCCCCACTGCCTCGATGGATTGGCTGGCATCGATGCGATGGATATATTCTCGTTTGATGGCGGCAAAAACCGCGCTCACCTTCTGCAAGCCCTCTTCCTTTTCAAAGTCGTTGGGGCTCTCCTGCCGTGATTCCTCGATCCGCCGGCGGCCCAGTTTGACCGGTGCCTCCAGCAGCAACACACAGTCGGGAACCGGCGCAAACGTTTCATTATCAGCGATGATCCGCTCCGGGTCAAGCCCGGCGGCGCCCTGATAGGCGGCGGTGGAAAAATAATAACGGTCGCAAACAACGACCTTGCCGGCGGCCAGCGCCGGGGCGATCAACTCGTTGACATGCCAGCGCCGGTCATCCATGAACAGCGCCAGTTCCTCTTCCCGCGTCAGGGAGGCACGGTTGCTGAACAGAGCCCGGATCTTCTTCCCGAAAGGGCCGTCGGTGGGCTCGAAGGTGGTGACCACCTCGCAGCCGGCCCCGCGCAGCGCCTCAGACAACAGCCGCACCTGGGTTGACTTGCCGGTGCCGTCGATCCCTTCGAAGATAATCAAAAGCCCGCGCCGGCCTGGATCACTGCTCATCTCTTACTCCCCTGCCGGCGGCGGTTGCCGACAATCTCGGCCGCCATCCGTACCGCTGCCTCAAGGCTTGCCGGGCTGGCGAGCCCCTTGCCGGCGATATCGTAGGCCGTGCCATGATCCACCGAGGTCCTAACGATGGGCAGCCCCAAGGTGACATTAACCCCGTCGGCAAAATGGAGCAGCTTGAACGGGATCAGCCCCTGATCGTGATACATGCAGACCACCGCATCAAAATCGCCGCCGGCGGCCCGGAAGAACACCGTATCGGGCGGAAACGGCCCCGTCACCTGCCAGCCGGCCGCCCGGCAGTGGGCAATGGCCGGGGCGATGAGGCGCTCCTCCTCGTCGCCGAACATCCCGCCCTCGCCGGCATGGGGGTTCAGCCCCGCCACCGCAATCCGCGGTACGGCGATGCCGAAGTCGTCCCGCAGGGACTGGCCGGTGATCTTGATCAGGCGCTCCACCGCCGCCACCGACAGCAGGCCCGGCACCGCATGCAGGGCGCAGTGGATGGTCACCAGGGTCACCCGCAAGCGCTCGCCGGCGAGCATCATCGCAAAATCGTCGACACCGGTGAGTTCGGCGAGCATCTCGGTATGTCCGGGATAGCCATAGCCCGCGGCCTTGAGCGCCGACTTGGCGATAGGGCAGGTCACCATCCCGGCCAACGCCCCGGCCTTGAGCAACCGCACCGCCTCTTCGATATAACCGGCCATGGCCAGCCCGGTCAGTCGGTTGGGCTCGCCCCAACGGCAATCGGCGGCGGCAAGGCTAGAAAGCGAAAGAACCGGCACCCCTGCCGCCGGCACCGCCTGGCCCGGCTGCCAGTCGACCACCGGCACCCCGATCCGCAACTCTCCGGCGCAGCGGCGCAAAACATCGGCGTCGCCCAGCACCACCGTTGCCGGCATGCCCTCGCCTGGTGCGGCAAAAAGGCGCAGGATGATCTCTGGGCCCACCCCCACCGGGCAGCCCATGGTGATCCCAATCGGCTTGTCTAGCGCTGCGGACGCTCCCATTCAACCATCCATATCGAGACTGAACGCATCCCGCACCAGTTGCAGGGAATACGTGCCGCCTTCCGGTATCGTTACCCCTAACACATCAAACCTGGCCGGGCGATCGTGGCAATCGTTCTCGGCCAGATACCGCATCGCCGTCCGCGCGATCTGGCCGCGCTTCCTCGGCGTCACCGCCTCCAGCGGATCGCCACAGGATACCCCGGAGCGGGTCTTCACCTCGACAAAGACCAGCACGGCGCCATCCTCGGCGACAATATCAATCTCTCCCTCCCGCCGCCGGTAGTTGCGGCAGAGAATCCGGTACCCGAGCTTTCGCAGATGCCCGACGGCAAGCTCTTCCCCCCGGTCGCCCAGCGTAAGGCGTTCCCGACTCATCCAGCTGCGCCGACAAATTCACGCACCCCCCTGAAGCTCAGGCGATGGATAGGGCAAGGCCCGCAGGCACGGATTGCCTGCCGATGCTCGGCGGTGGGATACCCTTTATGCTTGCGGAAATTATACGAGGGGAACTGCTCGTGATACCCCTCCATCAGTTGATCACGGGTGACCTTGGCGACGATGGAGGCGGCGGCGATGGAGGCGCTGCGGGACTCCCCCCTGACCAGGGGCTGCTGCGCGACGGCTACCGGAACCGGAAACTTGCCGTCCACGAGGAGGAAATCGGGTCGAACCGGCAAGGCCTCCATGGCCTGCCGCATGGCAAAGAGCGAGGCCTGCAGGATATTCAGACGATCAATATCCGCGGGAGAGACCACCCCGACCCCCACCTGGGCGCCAATGCGGTCAAGTTCCAGACGAAGCCGCTGGCGTGCCGCTGCCGATAATTTCTTGGAATCCTTGAAGATGGTGAAATCGCATTCACCGGGGAGAATCACGCATGCCGCCACCACCGGACCGGCCAGCGGTCCGCGCCCGGCCTCGTCCACCCCTGCGACAACGGTCATGCCTTTTTCGATTAAACGCCGCTCATAGGCAAAGGAGTCGCTTTCGACAAAACCGGGTCCCAGGCTTTGTTGAATCGGCAAAACGATCCACCTCTCAAATATTGCCGGAGAGATCCCGTCGGCACAATGCGGCAGGATTCCAGACGTCGCGTCCGCGCGCAGCACGTCACGACCGGCTCAATCGACACCCCCCGCGCCAGGATCGCCCGGCCAAGAAAGGCCGGAAAGGTACGGAGGATAAAAAAAACAGGGGCGGACACACGCCGTCCGGCGCATTCTCCGCCCCTGTTGGTTGGTCTTCGCTTAATTGAAGCCCTTTTCCTTGATCCGGGCGGCCTTGCCACGCAGATCGCGGAGATAGTAAAGACGAGAGCGGCGCACCTTGCCCTGGCTGACAACCTCAACCACCTCCAGACGGGGAGAATGGAGGGCAAAGGTCTTCTCTACGCCGACGCCGTGGGACATCTTGCGAACGGTAAAGCTCGCGCCCATGGTACCGCGACGACGACGGATAACCACACCCTGGAAGATCTGGACGCGCTCCTTGTCACCCTCGATGATCCGGATATGGACCTTCACGGTGTCGCCGGTACGGAAATCCGGCATATCATGGCGCATCTGCTCTCTTTCGATCATTTCAATCTGTGTCTTCTTCATGTCGATCCTTCTTGATTCGATTGTTTCTAGTATATCTCAAAGCGACTTTCTGCTAAAAAAAACCGCCGCCACACTGTTATCGTTTTCCAAGCAGCCTGTCAAGGATGATGGAGGCCGCCGAACGCACCGAAAGGTGATTATACTCCATTTGCCCGCAAATCGGGGGCAAAAAACCGTCGACCGTCTGCATCGCCTCGGGTGCCAGTCCCCAGGCGGTGCCAAAGAGGATCAGGACCGGCCGGCCGGCGAATATCCGCTCCCGCACCGCCTCGTAGGAGTGAACGCCTTCCCCCTGGCAACGCGCGCAGGTGGCGAGCACCATCGGCCGCTCGCCCCACTTGCCGGTCGCCGCCGCGTAGACACCGGCCAGATCAGCGGTGATCCGGATGATCGACAGGGCTTCCTTGCGATCCGGATTGACCTTGCCGCCATGCCCGGTGGTCCAGTGGGCGAGGATCTCGTCAACCAGTTGCCGCTGGTCGTCGAAGGGCGTCACCACATAGAGGTTGTCGACCCCGAAGGTGCGACCGGCCCGGGCCATGTCATGCAGATCGAGGTTGGTGACCGCGGAGCCGATGACCTCCCGATGCTTGTTGCTGACCGGATAGTGCACCAGGGCCAGATCAACCTTCACGTGCGGCGCGATCATGAGGCCGCCTTTTCCTGCATGCCGGCACCCAGCATCCTTGCCCTTTCCTGCAGGCCATGCCGGGCCAGAATCTTCCATTCCTGCTTGCTGAACCGCACCTGCCCGAGCAACTCCGGGCGCCGCTCGATGGTGGCCCGCACCGAGGCGACCAGCCGCCATTCGGCGATGGCTGCATGATCCCCGGAGAAGAGAACCTCGGGAACCGCCAGCCCCTCAAATTCGCGTGGCCGCGTATACTGCGGATGCTTGAGCAACCCCCGGCTGAAGGTATCCTGGGTCGCGGACTCGGCACAACCAAGCACCCCCGGCAGCAACCGGGTGACGGAATCGATCAGGATCATCGCCGCCAACTCCCCGCCGGTGAGGATATAATCACCGATGGAGATTTCTTCATCGACGTAGAGGGCGCGCACACGGTCATCAACCCCCTCGTAGCGGCCGCAGAGCAGAATCAAATGCTCCCGCGCCGCCAGTTCCTCGGCCACCTGCTGGTTGTAGGCGCGGCCCTGCTGGCTCAACAACACGACATGCCCGGCCGGGGCCTCATTTCGCACCGCCGCGAGGCAGGCGCTGATCGGCTCCGGCTTCATCACCATGCCCTCGCCGCCGCCAAAGGGGCGGTCATCGGTCATGGCCTGTTTATCGACGGCATACTGCCGGATGTCATGCAGCCGGACATCGATCTTGCGATCAAAGATGGCCCGCTTGATGATCCCCTCGCCCAGCGGCGAGGTCAGCAGATCCGGGAAAATCGTCAGGACATCAAAGCGCATGGCGCAAACCTTGCTCTCCGGCCGCAACGACCTTCGTCACACCCCCATCGCCGAGGGGAGGGCTCACCCTCATTTGTTCATTTCCAACAGGCCGTCCGGCAGCGACACGATCAGGGTGTCGCCGTCCCGCCCGGCAATAAACTCGTTGCGGGCCGGAATCAGATACTCATGCCCGCGGCCGCGCACCACCAGCACATCGTAGGGGCCGGTGGCCATCAGGGCGGCGACGGTGCCGAGTTCACGGCCCTCGTCGGTAACCACCCGCAGCCCTTCGAATTCGTGCCAGTAGAACTCATCCTCCGCCAACGGCGGCAACGCCGACTTGTCGACCCACACCTCAAGGCCGACCAGTGCTTCCGCGTCGTTGCAGGTATCGACGCCCTCAAACTTGAGGATCGCCTGCTTGCCGGCAAGCCGCCAGTTGCTGACGTCACAGAGCAACCCTTCATCACTCGCGGGCTTCCGGAGAAGCATGGCATCGTAGTGGGGGACATTGCTTACATCGTCGGCATAGGGCTTGAACTTCACCTCGCCCTTGATGCCGTGGGCCTTGACCACCTTGCCGATCAGCAGATAATCATCCGGGTCTTCCAAGCCGTCCTCCGGAACGCCGCACCACGCCCTTACTCAACAATTTCCAGTCTCGCCTTGCGGTTGGTCTTGCCGGCGGTGGCGGTCAGCAAGGCACGGATGGCGCGCGCCGTCCGTCCCTGCTTGCCGATCACCTTGCCAAGATCCTCCTTGGCGACCCGCAATTCATAAACCACCGTGTCATCCTGATCAACCTCGTTGACCTGTACGGCATCGGGGTTATCAACCAACGAACTGGCGATGAAGGTTACCAGTTCCTTCATCGGTGATTATTCCGCTGCTGCGGTTGCAGCATGCTTCACGATCAGGCTTTTTACGGTATCGGTGGGCAGTGCGCCCTTGTCCAGCCATGCCTGCAGCTTATCCTGCTTGAAGGTGATGGCGGCAGGGTTCTGCAACGGATCATAGGTGCCTACGACCTCGAGAAACTTGCCGTCACGGGCCGCTTCCGCGCTCGCAACAACGATCCGGTAAAAGGGTTTTTTCTTTCTGCCATGCCTGCTCAAACGAATCCTGACTGCCATTCTTGCTGTTCCTCCTGAGGTGTTGTCCGCCGACGCTGCCGTAGGCGGACATGGTTGCTCGTTCTCTTAAACTGTGTATCATGTGCGGGTCGGTGCCTCGGCATCGCCCCGGATTCTTTGCCTTACTGCCCTGCCACCCGCCTCAGCGGCGAAGCCCCTTGGGCAGCTTCCGTTTCTTGCCGCCCCCGGCGCCGACGGCACCGAACATGCCCTTGCCGCTCATCTTCTTCATCATCTTCAGCATGTCGCCGTAGCTTTTCAGCACCTTGTTGACATCCTGCAGCGAGGTGCCGCTGCCGTTGGCTATCCGCTGCCGGCGGCTGGCGTTGATGATCAGATGGTTGTTCCGCTCGTCCCTGGTCATCGAGTTGATGATCGATTCCACCCGGACCAGCTCCCGCTCATCGGGCTTGGGCATGTTCTTCAACTGCTTGAGCTGATTCATGCCCGGGATCATCCCCATGATCTGCTCAAGGCTGCCCATCTTCTTGATCTGCTGGATCTGACCGCGAAAGTCCTCCAGCGTAAAGGCGTTCTTGCTGATCTTCTTGGCGAGCCGGGCCGACTCCTTCTTGTCGACCACCGCCTCGGCTCTCTCGATCAGGGACAGAACATCGCCCATCCCCAGAATCCGAGAGGCCATCCGGTCGGGATGGAAGACATCAAGGGCGTCCATCCCCTCGCCGACACCGACAAACTTGATCGGCCGGCGGGTCACCTTCTTGATGGACAGCGCGGCACCGCCGCGGGCGTCACCCTCAAGCTTGGTGAGCACCACGCCGGTGATCGCCAGATCCTGATTGAACTTGTCGGCAACGTTGACCGCGTCCTGACCGGTCATGGCGTCGGCGACAAAGAGGATTTCCGCCGGATTGACCGCTTCCTTGATCCGGACCAGTTCCCCCATCAACTCTTCGTCGACATGGAGCCGACCGGCGGTATCGATGAGGACGGTGTTCAATCCCCGCGCCCGCGCGGCCTCAACCGCCTGCCGGCAGATGAAGACCGGGTCCTGATCAGCGGTGGACGAATGCACCTCGACGCCGATCTGCTCGCCCAGCACCCGCAACTGCTCGATGGCGGCGGGGCGATAGACATCGGCCGGCACCAGATAGGGCTTGCGGCCCTGGCCCTTCAACAACTTGGCGAGCTTGCCGATGGAGGTGGTCTTGCCGGATCCCTGCAGACCCGCCATCATGATCACCGCCGGTTGCCGACCGCCCAGATCGAGGGATTCGGTCTTGCCGCCGAGCAGTTCGATCAGCTCGTCGTGGACAACCTTGACGATCTGCTGCCCCGGCGAGAGGCTGTCCAGCACCTCCCGGCCAACCGCCTTTTCCTGCACCGCGGCGATGAAATCCTTGACAACCGTGAAGTTGACATCGGCCTCAAGCAGCGCCATGCGCACCTCGCGCATCGCCTCCTTGATATTTTCATCACTCAGCTTGCCGTGGCCGCGCAGCTTCTTGAAGACACCGCTCAACCGGTCGGAAAGATTGTCAAACATCGGCTCTCTCTACAAAAAAACGGCCGGGTCGTTGCCCGCCGCAGAGTTTCATCAGCATGTCCGGGGCGCACAACGGCATACAGCAAACGCCCACTTTGGAAAATCCGACAAAGATACTTGCCTCGCCAGCAGATGTCAAGCACAACCGGTGGGATATTTTCAGGACGATGGACTACCAAAAAAATAACGGGGCGAGGTCCACGACCCCGCCCCGGCGACAGCTTTTTGCCCGAAACGCGCGATCAGCCGCCGGCTATCTCGGCAAGACAAGCGGCCAGGGTTTCGGGAGAGTCCACCTGCAAGGCTTGATGCGCATACCCATCCGGGATGATTTTTTTCAACAGGCCGGTGAGGACGTTTTTCGGCCCTACCTCGATAAAGATCCGCACATCCTCGGCCATCAGCCGTTGCACGGTTTCAAACCAGCGCACCCGCGACGAGATCTGCCGGGCCATGATCTCCCGGATCGCCGCCGGATCGGTCTCGGTAGCGGCGGTGACGTTGAAGAGGATCGGCACCGCCGGCGCGCGGAAATCGATCTTGGCCATGGCGGCGGCAAAATCCGCAACCGCGCCGCCGATCAACTCGCTGTGCCAGGGCCCACTCACCTTGAGGGGGATCGCCTTGCCGCCCCGGTCGGCCACCAGCTTCGCCGCCTCCTCCACCGGCCCTTCCTCGCCGGAGATGACGATCTGCTGGGCCGAATTGTGGTTGGCGACACAGAGGACGCCGCTCCGCACCTGGGCGATGATCTCCTCCACCTCCTCGATCCCGAGCTTGACCACCGCCCGCATGGCGCCGGGATGCGCTGCCGCCTCGCGCTCCATGAGCCGCCCACGCTCCGTAACCAGCTTCAGGGTATCCTCCACCGACAGCACCCCGGCCGCGCAGAGCGCGCCGTACTCGCCCAGGGAATGGCCGCAGCAGTAATCGGCCTTGACGCCGGCCTTGACCAGCGCCTGGTGGCAGATCAGGTTGGCAGCGGTCATTGCCGGCTGCAGGTGCAGGGTGCGGGTCAACTCCTCCATCGGCCCCTCATCGCAAAGGGTGGTCAGCGGCAGGCCGCTTGCCTTTTCCGCCAGCGCCATCAACTCGCCGCACTGGGGGTCCAGGTCACGAAACCCCTTGGTCATGCCGAGAAACTGGGAACCCTGTCCCGGAAAAAGAAACGCTATTTTCTTCCCATCGTTGGTCGCCATCTGCTACTCCTCGCTCCCGCCGACATCGCCGTGCGACTCGGCCCGCAGACTGGCCAGGAAAAAGAGTCCGATCCCGACGGTAATCGCCGAGTCGGCCACGTTGAACGCCGGCCAGTGATGTGTTTGTATATAGAAATCCAGAAAATCGATAACCGCCCCGAACCGCAGCCGGTCGACGAGGTTCCCCACCGCCCCGCCCGCCACCAGGGCGATGGCAACCACCCAGATCGCGCCCTGACAGCGATAATGCCGATAGGCGACGACCAGAATCCCCAGCGCCAGGACTGCCGCCGACACGAAAAAGAGCTGCCGCCACCACACCTGCGGTCCGGCCAGCAAGCCGAAGGCGGCACCGGAGTTGGTGACGAAGACGAGGTTGAAAAACCCGTCGATCACCGGCCGTGACTCGAACAGCGCAAAGGAGTTCATCACCCACCACTTGCTGAGCTGATCCAGGAACACGACCAGGGCCGAGGTGGACAGCAGGGCGGCAACAGAGGTCGCGCGGCTCACAGTTGGTTCACCACCGCCAGACAGCGGCCGCAGAGCAACGGATGCGCCGCATCCTTGCCGACGCTCTCGCACCGGGTCCAGCACCGCTCGCACTTCTGGCTCGCCGCCGGCCGCACCTGCACGGAAAGCTCGGGCAGGTCCTCTCCTCTGAAGGCCTCACCGGCCAGGGCATCCACCCGAAGCAGGTCGGAGACGATGCTGATCGTCTTCAGGGTCTGCCAGTTGGCGGCCATGAAATCCGCCAGCTCACCCTCCACCTTGACCAGCACCTCCGCCTCCAGGGAATGGCCGATCACCTTGTCGCGGCGGGCGATCTCCAGCGCCTTGGTGAGTTCGGAGCGCACCGCCAGCAGCCGCCCCCATTTGGCATCGAGCTCTTTCTTGAGATAGGTGTCGTTGTCGGCGGGAAAATCGACCAGGAAAACATTCTCGCCGCGCGCGGCGGAGGCGGGCATGTGCTCCCACGCCTCGGCGGCGGTAAAGGAAAGGACCGGCGTCATCAGCCGCAGGACACCGTCGGCGATCTCGTAGAGCACGGTCTGCGCCGCCCGGCGCGCCTGGGAATCGGGCGCCTCGGTGTAGAGACGGTCCTTGATGATGTCGAGATACAAGGCGCTCATCGTCACCGTGCAGAAGTGATAGAGTGCATGGTAGACGGCGTGGAACTCGAAGTTGTCGTACCCCTTCCGCACCTTGCGCTTCAACTGCTCGAACTGCGACAGCGCCCACTGATCGAGCTCGCCCATCGCGGCCGGCTCAACCCGGTGGACGGCAGGGTCGAAGTCGTAGAGGTTGCTCAGCAGATAACGGATGGTGTTCCGGATCTTGCGGTAGGCGTCGGAGAGCTGGCGCAGGATCTCGTCGGAGATCTTGACGTCGTCGCGGTAATCCTCGGAGGCGACCCACAGGCGCAGGATCTCGGCCCCGTACTGCTTGATCACCTCGGCAGGGGCGATGACGTTGCCGATGCTCTTGCTCATCTTCTTGCCCTGCCCGTCCACGACAAAGCCGTGGGTAAGCACCCCGCGATAGGGGGCAATGCCGCGGGTGCCCACCGAGGCGAGCAGCGAGCTGTGAAACCAGCCGCGATGCTGGTCGCTGCCCTCAAGGTAGAGATCGGCCGGCGCAGCGAGTTCGCCGCGCTCCTCGCACACCGCCGCATAGCTCACCCCGGAATCGAACCAGACATCGAGGATATCCTCCTCCCGCACGAAATCGCCACTGCCGCAGTCCGGGCAGGTCGCGCCCGGATCGAGATACTGGGCCGGCTCATGCTTGAACCAGGCATCGGCGCCATCCTTGACAAAGGAGGCGACGATCCGCTCGGCGACCTTCTCGTCGTTCATGATCCGGCCGCACTGCCCGCAGGAGATGACGGTGAGCGGCACACCCCAGGCGCGCTGCCGGGAAAGACACCAGTCGGGCCGTCCCTCAACCATCCCGTAGATCCGCTCCATCCCCCACTTGGGTGTCCAGGCCACCTGCTTGATGGCGGTCAGCGACCGGCCGCGCAGGTCGTTGTTGTCCATGGAGATGAACCACTGCTCGGTGGCCCGGAAGATCACCGGCTGCTTGCAGCGCCAGCAATGCGGATAGCTGTGGCCGAGCTTCGATTCCTTGACCAGCAGGCCGCGGGCGGCGAGATCGTCGCAGATCGGCCGGTTGGCGTCGGTGATCTTCATCCCCGCATAGGGCCCGGCCTCGTCGGTGAAACAGCCGCCGTTGTCCAACGGCGACAGCACCGGCAGGTTGTAGCGGAGGCCGGTCATGTAGTCATCGCGGCCGTGGCCGGGGGCGGTATGGACGCAGCCGGTACCGCTCTCCAGGGTGACGTAGGGGGCGAGCACCATCAGCGACTCGCGCTCCAGGAAGGGATGCCGGCACTTGCGATTCTCAAGGCCCGCGGCCGAGAAGGTGGCGAGGATCTTGTACTCCTCGATGCCGAATTTGCCAAATGCCTCCTCCACCAGCCCCTCGGCGAGCAGCCACACCTCGCCGGCAACCTCCACCGCCGCGTAGGGAAAGTCGGGATGGAAGGCCACCGCCAGGTTGGCGGGCAGGGTCCAGGGGGTGGTGGTCCAGATCACCACGAAGGTTTTTTTGCCGGCAAGCTCCGGCACCAAGTCGCTCAGGTCGTCGGCCACCGGGAATTTCACGTAGATGGAGGGCGAGGTGTGGTCGTGGTATTCGACCTCGGCCTCGGCCAGGGCGGTACGGCAGGAGGAGCACCAGTAAACCGGCTTCTTGCTGCGCACCACCGAGCCGTTCAGCAGAAAGCGGTTGAACTCGCGGGCGATGCTCGCCTCGTAGGCGAAATCGATGGTCCGGTAGGGGTTTTCCCAGTCGCCCAGGACCCCCAGCCGCTTGAACTCATCCTTCTGGATCTTGACCCATTTCTCGGCGTACTTGCGGCAGGCGGCGCGGAAGGAGAGCTTGGGGATCTCCCGCTTCTTCTCGCCCAGTTCCTTGTCGACGTTGTGCTCGATGGGCAGGCCGTGGCAATCCCAGCCCGGCACGTAGGGGCAGTGAAAGCCGCTCATCCGCTTGGACTTCAGGATGATGTCCTTCAGGATCTTGTTGAGGGCGTGGCCGAGATGCAGATGCCCGTTGGCGTAGGGAGGGCCGTCGTGCAGCACATAGAGGGGACGGCCGGCGGTGGCCGCCTGCACCTTGCCGTAGAGATCTTCCTTTTCCCAGTTCTTCAGCGCCTCCGGCTCGTTTTGCGCCAGGCTGGCCTTCATCTTGAACTTCGTCTGGGGCAGGTTGAGCGTCGCCCGGTAATCCATATATCTC
>JAOUHH010000049.1 GCA_029865195.1 Desulfobulbaceae bacterium | reverse complement strand
TAGGGGCTGTCCTAGATAATGATTTTCATCTAGGATGGATATATGAGAAAAAGTAGACTGAGTAGCGCCAAGCAAAATCGACTCATCGAACACTTTGTCGCCGGAACAACAGCACGTACAGCGGCGGTTCTGGTTGGCGTTAATAAATCTACCGCTTCTTACTATTTCCATCGACTTCGTGAACTCATTTCCAAGGCCATTGAAAATGAAACTCTGTTCTCTGGGGAAATCGAAGTCGACGAGAGTTATTTCGGTGGCAAACGCAAGGGCAAGAGAGGCCGAGGCGCTGCCGGTAAAGTTCCTGTTTTCGGCCTACTGAAGCGGGGTGGCAAGGTTTACACCAAGATAATTCCTGATGCCAAGGCCGCGACATTGATGCCGATCATGGAGGAACGAATCACGCCCGACAGTGTTGTTTATACGGACTGCTTGTCGAGCTATAATGTGCTTGATGTTTCATGTTTCAAGCACTACCGAATCAATCACAGCGAACTGTTCGCTGATAAGAAAAACCACATCAATGGCATAGAGAATTTCTGGAACCAGGCCAAGCGCCATATGCGTAAATTTAACGGCATTCCCAGGGAACATTTTGACCTGTTTTTGAAGGAATGTGAGTGGCGATTTAACAACCCAAGGCCAGACATTCAACTAAACATGCTAAAACAACTAGTTAAGAAGAGCATGGGCTAGTTATCTAGGACAGCCCCTTTTTTTATGCTTATGGCTACCGTGGCCGGCAAGATGGTGTCAAGGGAAAAGCCTCTGGACCGCTTGATAAGCGGGAGCCGAGGTCCTCAAGCCAGGCGTCGATGCGGTCGCGGTAGCGGTCCGCCGTGGTTTGATACCCGCACACCGTGCAGGTGACGCGGGCGTTGTGTCAACGGCCGCTCAGGATCGATCTGCCGCCGCAGCAGATGCAGGGCAGATCGGGCTCGCAGGAGGCTTCGCCGTCTGTCATGACAGCTCCTGCGCTGCGGCATCGGCCGGCCGGATGGGGATTACCACCTCGATCCTGGTTCCCTGGCCGGGCTGGCTTTCCACCAGGATGTCGCCGTCGACGGACTCGGCGCGTTCGCGCATACCGGCCAAGCCGCAACCGCCGCCGAAAACAGGGATATGATCGTTGGAGAAGCCGCAGCCGTAATCCTTGATCTCAAGGCTTACTTGCTGCGACGAGAATTCAAGGGTGATGTCGGCGCGGTCGGTCTGGGCATGGCGGGTAATGTTGGTGATCGCTTCCTGGGTGATGCGGAAGAGTACCGTTTCCGCCAACGGGTCGAGCCGCTGGTCGGTGTTCTGAACGTTCAACTGGATCTTGAGGCCGTAGTTGCGGCGTGCCTCGTCGATGAGATGATGCAGGGACGGCACCAGCCCGAGGTCGTCGAGCTGCGAGGGGCGCAGATCGTACACCAGGCGATGCAGGCCGCGTGCCATGGAGCGGCAGAGTCCCTGGCAGCGGTTGATCATGTCGTGAGCAGCCTGGTTGTCGGGGATGAGGTTTTTCAAGGTGGACATGTTGAGGCTGGTGGCGGTCAGGACCTGGGAGGTTTCGTCGTGCAATTCCCGGGCGATGCGTTTCCGTTCTTCCTCCTGGGCGATGACCGTGTGGCGCAGCAGTTCGCGGCGCATCTTTTTTCTTTTTTCCAACTCGATCTGCAGCCGGCTCAGCGCCTCAAGGCGTTCCTGCTGCGCGGCTTGATACTGCTCGCCGCGCTTCTGTTCGACAAAGTGGATGGCCCGGATCATGCCGATGGCGACCACCGCGGCGGTCATGGACCGCAGGACCTGAATCGGCATGCCGAAACACGCCTTGAAGAAATCCGTGGTGAGATACGGGGAGAGGGGATGCCCGGTGTCTTTCACAAACAGCTGGCTCAGGCCGTAGACGGCGAAGCCGCCCGCCGCCCACAATAGACATCTCGCCAACGGCGCATTCTCGTCGCGCCAGCGATGGTGTTGGGAGCGCAGGGCGGTGGCGGCAAGCAGGGCGCTCGGCACGGCGATCAGGTGGCGTGCCAGGGCGTCGGCGTGTTCTACCCAGGTCTGCGGATTGAGGCGCGGGATATTGCCGGAGATGAAGAGCAGTGCGAAGTAGAGGATCAGGATGCCCAGCCCGGCCAGGGCGTCGGCGCCAAGGGGACGGTTGGGCCAGTGCATGGCCCGGACGCCGTAAGCGGAAAGGGAGGCAAAGGAGATGAGCAGCAGGGTGATGCGGATAAAGGCCGCGGATGCCGGCAGGGTTCCGTGTACCTCGAGCGGCATCAGGAACAGTTCCAGCCATTCGTGCAGTCCGTGCAGCATGCCGAAGGCGGCCAGGGGACGCAGGGTGCGCGCCTCGGCCAGCATAGGGATGCGGCCCGATTCTAGAAATATGGCCAGGCCGAGGGTGAAGAAGGATAGGCCGTAGATGAAATAAATAACGGTTATGTCAAATGTCGGCGTGATTGGCGGCATGGATGCTCAGGCGTCGGGATGGTATAAAAACGGATAAGGTTGGTGTCGCGTTGACAAAGCGTTATTTCGGGAAACGCACCCTCCAGGCAGCTTTCCACATGAGCGGTCAGATTAGGTCACTTCAAAGCCGATCCCGGCGACGGCGTCCTTGATCGAAGCCGTCGCCACGGGTTTCTCCTCTTCGTAGCGGGCTTCGCCGGTTGCAAGATCGATAGTAACCTTGGTGATGCCGTCGATGGCCAGGAGCGCCTTGGTGACCGAGCCTACACAGTGTTGGCAGCTCATTCCCTTAATCCGGATGGTCGGCATTGAGTTGTCTCCGTAAGCAGAGTATAGTCTTTGTACCTAGCGTTTTGTTTACGCGAGATTGTATTTGCAACGTTAATCAATCTTTCACCAAGTTGCAAGAAGCGAGTCGTGTGGAGAGCACTGCATGGAAATCATCGCACAAAAACAGTTGCCGATCCGGGGCATGCATTGCGCCGCCTGTTCCGGCCGCATCGAACGGGTCCTTGCCACCACCGATGGGGTGCGGCGGGTGGCGGTCAATCTCGCTTCGGCAACGATGGATATCGAGTGGGAAGGCGACCGACTTGACCTGGCCGGTATTGCGGGGGTGGTGGCAAAGCTTGGTTTTGAATTGGTGCTGCCGTCCGCCGAGGCGATTTGGGAGGCGCGGATCAAGGGGATGAGTTGTGCCGCCTGCTCCTCCCGCATCGAGCGGGTGGTAGGCGGACTTGCCGGTATTGCCGAGGCGCGGGTCAATCTGGCCACCGGCATTGGCACGTTTCGTTTCGACCCGGAGGTGATGAGCCGCCGCCGGATCCGCGAGGCGATCACAGCGCTTGGCTTCGCTGCCGAGGCTACGGCTGCGCAGGGAACGGGTTTTGACGAGCAGCGGCGGGAGGTGGAGGCAACCCTGGCCCGGATGCGGCGCAACCTTGTCCCGGCCCTGCTGTTCGGCGCCGTACTGCTGGTGGTGGCCATGGCGGAGATGGTCGGCGTGCCGCTGCCGGCGGCCGTTTCTCCCCACACCGCCCCTTTTCACTTTGCCGTACTGCAACTTATGCTGGTACTGCCCATCCTCTGGGTCGGTCGCGATTTTTACCGGGTGGGGATTCCCGCCCTGCTGCGCGGTGGCCCCAACATGGATTCGCTCATCGCCATGGGTACCGGTGCCGCCTTCGTCTATTCGGTGTGGAATCTCATCGAGATCGGGTTGGGGATCGATGCCATGCGTCGTGTCATGGATCTCTACTTCGAGTCGGCGGGGGTGTTGATTGCCCTGGTTTCGCTGGGCAAGTATCTTGAGCTGCGCTCCCGGGCCAGGACCTCGGACGCCATCGGCCGTCTCATGCGGTTGACGCCGGAGACGGCGTTGCTGGTCCGCGGCGACGAACAGGTGGCGATCCCGGTTGCGGAGATCGAGGTCGGCGACTTGCTGCTGGTGCGGCCCGGAGAGCGGGTGCCGGTGGACGGGGTGGTGGAGAAGGGTATGTCAGCGGTGGATGAATCCATGCTCACCGGCGAGAGTTTACCGGTGAACCGGACGGTGGGCGACGCGGTGGCTGGCGCCACCCTCAACAAGAACGGGGCGCTGTGGGTGCGGGCCGAGCGGGTGGGGGAGGACACGGTGCTGGCCCGGATCGTCCGGCTGGTCCGGGAGGCGCAGGGCTCCAAGGCAGCCATCGCCAACCTGGCCGACCGGGTGAGCTATTACTTTGTGCCGGTGGTGATGCTGATCGCCCTTGTTGCCGGGTTGGGCTGGTATTTTCTCGCGCATGCCGAGTTCGGTTTTGTCCTGCGCATCTTCATCGCCGTCCTGGTGATTGCCTGCCCATGCGCCATGGGGCTTGCCACCCCCACCTCGATCATGGTCGGCACCGGACGGGGCGCGCAACTGGGGGTGTTGATCAAGAACGGCGCCGCCCTTGAGATGGCCGAAAAGGTGACCGCCGTGGTCTTCGACAAGACCGGCACCCTTACCCATGGCCGTCCGGAGTTGGTTGATTTTGAGCTGCTGCAATGGGAGCAGGGTCAGGATGCGCTGCTTGCCCTGGTGGCTTCCTGCGAGGTGGGGTCCGAGCATCCCCTGGCCGAGGCCATCGTCCGCGCGGCCCGGGAGCGGGCGCTGCCCCTGACGGAGGTGGATTCGTTCGCGGCCATCCCTGGGCGTGGCGTCCGGGCTAGCCTGGCCGGCCATGCGCTGCTGCTCGGCAATCAGGAGTTGATGGGCGAGGAACGGGTCGGCGGCCTTGATGCGGATGTCGAGCGGGTTGCCGACCGCCTCGCCGAGGCCGGCAAAACCGCCTTGTACCTCGCCATGGACGGGCGGCTGGCGGCCATCCTCGGCATCGCCGACCGGCTCAAGCCAGAGGCACCGGCGGTGGTGGCGCGGTTGCGGGCGATGGGGATCGCGGTTTACATGCTCACCGGCGATCATCTGGTCACCGCCCGCGCCATTGCCGCGCAGGCCGGTATCGACAAGATCATCGCCCAGGTGTTGCCCGACCATAAGGCCGAAAAGATAGCCGAACTGCAGGCGACCGGGGCGCGGGTGGCGATGATCGGCGACGGCATCAACGACGCCCCGGCCCTGGCCCGCGCCGATCTCGGCATCGCCATGGGCACCGGCATCGACGTGGCTATCGATTCCGGCGATGTGGTTCTGATGCGCGGCACCCTGGACGGGGTGCTCACCGCCCTTGCCCTGAGCCGGGCGACCATGCGCAATATCCGCCAGAACCTGTTCTGGGCCTTTATCTATAATATCATCGGTATCCCGGTGGCGGCGGGGGTCCTTTTCCTCTTCGGCGGTCCGACCTTGAATCCGATGCTGGCGGGCGGCGCCATGGCCTTGAGTTCGGTCTCCGTGGTAACCAACGCGCTGCGGCTGCGGTTTTTCAAGGTGGCGCCGCTTTCCGTAAGTTTGCCGGGTGGCGGTCAGACTTCCCTGGCGCGCGATTGACGCCGGTCGGCGGCGGCATGCCGATCCCTCTTGCTCCATTCCCCCGCGCCTATTATATAATGGTGTAGGTTATCAGTGGGCAGGTCGTTTGGCCGTTTGATACGCGCTTCTTGCGCGGCGCGGAATCTGGTTTATATGCGGAGGAGGTTGCATGGCTATGAGTAATTTTCCACAGGAAATCAAGAAGTTCGAGCTGCAGCACTATGAAAGGCCGAAGAATGTGAAGGAGTTGCGCAAGGATTACATCCCCTTCACCGGCTCCCCCCAGAAGCACCCCTATGACCAGGAAAAGGTGCTTCTGGTTGTCGATCCATACAGCTCCAACACTTCCTACTATGAGTTTCGGACCGACGATATCGCCTTTGTCGAGGATCAGGTGAACATCGTCGATATCGAGGGGGAAACCATCCACATGGTGCGGGTCTGGGTGAAGAAACGGGCCATCGCCATCCGCTCGACCCCCTTTCTGGTTGAGGATACCTGGCTATAGACGGGCTCCGGCCTCGGCAGAGTTTTTTGCCGGGGCGCGCGGGCGAGTCGTGCAAAACAAGAAAGCCGGTCAAGGGGTTTCCCCTGACCGGCTTTCTTGTTTCTGATTGAGGTGGGTGTTTTTAGAAATCCTCGAATTCGTCCTCGTCAAAGGGGATGATCTCGTCGGGTTTCATTGCCTTTGCCGGATCCTTGGGGGCGGCGGCTTTTTTAGCCGGTGCGGCCTTTTGGGCCGCCGGTTCTGCCTTTTTGGCGGCAAGTTGCTTGAGCGGCGCGCTCTTTTTTGGTGCCGCCGCCGGCCGTCGCCCACCCTTGTCGAGCATCGGCGGCCGTTTGAGTTCGCCCGCTGAGCTTGCCTTGTGCTCCGCCACCGCGATGCCGACGATCCGGGCCAGATGATTCACCGTCTCGTTCAACTCGCGGGCCTGTCCGGATAACTCCTCGCTGGCCGAGGCGGTTTCCTCGGAGACGGAGGCGTTGGCCTGGGTAACCTTGTCCACCTGGGCGACGGCCTGGTTGATCTGGTTGACCCCATGCGCCTGCTCGTCGCTGGCGACGGCGATCTCCTGGGCCAGTGCACTGACCTTTTTGACCCCGTCGACGATTTCGGTGAGGATCACCTTGACCTCTTCGGCGGCCTTGACGCCATCGTCGGCGTTCTTCTGCGATTCTTCGATCAGGGTGGTGGTGTTCCGCGAGGACTCGGCGCTCCGCATGGCAAGGGAGCGGACCTCGTCGGCCACCACCGCGAACCCTGCCCCTGCCTCCCCGGCGCGCGCCGCCTCGACCGCGGCGTTGAGGGCCAGAAGGTTGGTCTGGAAGGCGATCTGGTCGATGGTCTTGACGATGGTCGCGGTTTCGTCGGATGAGGTCTTGATCTTGTTGATCACCTCCAGCATCCGTTCCATGCTGTGCTGCGCGGTTTCCGCCGAGGTGCGCACGGATTCCGCCATGTTGCTGGTTTGGCTGACGTTTTCGGCGTTGGATTTGGTCATCGCCGACATCTCCTCAAGGGAGGCGGCGGTTTCCTCAAGGCTTGACGCCTGATCGGCGGCACCTTCCGCCAGGCGGTGGCTGGAACTCGCCACCAGGTTGGCGGCATCCAGCATGTTGGCGGCGCCGTTGCTCATGTCGCCGATGATCCGGGTGATCGGCTTGATCACCGAATTGGAAACGATGCGGACCACGAAGACGGCGAAGAAGATGCCCATCAGCAAGAGGCCGATGAGCACCACCTTGCTGGCGTTGGTGATGGAGGTGGCCAGTTGTTGGTCGGCGACGGCAAGGGATTGGATGACCTCGAAGGCGCCGTGGATCTGCCCTGTCTGCCAGCCTTCCATCTTGGCCCCGGTGGGATCAAGGCCCTGGTCATTCCCCCAGAGTTCTTGGGAGGTGGCCGGGTCGCCGTGGCAGAGCATGCAGGTTTCGGTCAGCCGCACGGCCCGGAAATACCTGACGGCGTTTTGTTGCTCGTCAACCTCGTAGTATTCATCGAGGTTTTTTTCGGTGAGGAGCTTCAGGACCCGGGCCTCGAACTCGTCGGGCTGGTTTTTGGGGTTGCGGGGGGAAAATTTCGGCACCTTGAAGGTGTAGCCGCCCTCGTCGGCCTTGCGCATGGCTGCTTGCCAGGAGGAGAAAACCGGCACCATCGCCAGCATCTTGTCGTGCTGGCCGCTTTCGGCGTATTCCCTGAGCTGCGGCTGATTGAAGACGTTGAGCTTCCATTTGTCTTCCATCTCCATGCGGGTCGCCTCGGCGGTAAGGCAGATGGCGCGAGCCTTGTCGGCGTAACTTTGCAGGCTTTTCTCCTTCCCTTCGTCGGAATACATCTTGAAGAGAACAAGCAGCAGCACGGTCGGCAGGAGGATGCCGATGGAGACGATTTTGCCGCGCAGGGCGAGGTTCTTGAGATCGATCATCTGGTTGTATCTCCTTTCGCGTTATCGAGGGAAAAGCAATGCAGACACCCTATCATAAGTCAGGGGCTAGGCGGGAGATGGATATTGCAATTTACATCATTGCGAATCAAGCAGGCGCGCCACCCGGTCCCAGATGCGATGGGCGGTCTCCTCCTTGCTGAGCAGGGGGAGTTCCTCGGTGGCATCGTTGTAATCGAGGAGGGTAACCCGGTTGGTGTCGACCCCGAAACCGCAGTCGGTGCCGGTGATGTCGTTGACGACCATCAGGTCGAGGTTCTTTTCGCGCAGTTTACGGCGGCCCTCGTTGAGATGGTCTTCGCTTTCAGCGGCAAAGCCGACCAGCAGGGGGTAATGGCACTTGCCTTTTTGCTGGCCCAAGGTCTGCAGGATGTCCGGATTGGCGTGCAGGGTGATGGTATTGGCCTTGGTTGATGATTTTTTGAGTTTCTGGTCCGCCTGGCTGTCGGGGCGGAAATCCGAAACCGCCGCCGCCTTCACCACCACGTCGATCCCCACGGCGCGACTGATGGTCTCGTCGTACATCTCCTGGGCGGTGGTGATCTGGATAGTGTTGACCCCCGGCGGGGCGTGCAGGGTGGTCGGGCCGCTGATCAGGGTGACCGCCGCGCCCCGCTGGCTGGCGGCGGCGGCGATAGCGTAGCCCATCTTGCCGCTTGAGCGGTTGCTCAGGAAGCGAACAGGGTCCAGCGGTTCCCAGGTGGGACCGGCGGTAACCAGCACGGAGCGGCCAACAAGATCCTGCCGTGCGAAGATACTCAAGATGGCATGACGGGCCACATGCCATTCCGGCAGGCGGCCAGGGCCGTCGTCGCCGCAGGCCATGGCGCCGACCTCCGGCTTGATGATCTTGTAGCCGAATTCCGCGAGCCGGGCCAGATTCGCCTGGGTGGCCGGGTGCAGGAACATCTTGCTGTTCATGGCCGGGCAGAGCATGACCGGCGCTTCGGTGGCCAGGGCGACGGTGGAGAGCAGGTCGTCGGCCAGTCCTTGCGCCAGCCGGGCGATGGCGTCGGCGCTGGCCGGTGCCACCAGCAGGAGGTCGCACTGTTTCGCCAGCTCGATATGCGGGATCTGCTCGGCCACGCTCATGGAAAACATGTCGTCATGGACATGGTTGCCGGAGAGGGCGGCAAAGGTGAGGGGGGTCACGAAGCGAGCCCCCCCCTTGCTCATGATCACCGTCACTGTGGCGCCGTCACGTTTCAGGGAGCGAACCCAGTCGGCGACCTTGTAGGCGGCAATACTGCCGGTGACTCCCAGAACGATATGCTTGGCGGCAAGCGGTGAAGACATGGCGGACCCTCCTGTTGCAAAGGATGTTAGCGGATGCTTTCGACGCTGGTGGCTCCCTGGTTCGCTTCTGCGGCGATATCCTCGGTGATGTAGACGTATACCTCGGTTTTCATTTTGAATTCACCGGGGGCAACCGTGATCATGGAGGCCTTGTTTCTCTTGGTGAAGATCAGCAGGTTGCTCTTCTGTTTGACCGATCCAGCCATCTTCCAGCCGTCCTTGGCCATGCTGACGATGAAGAAATCGGTCAGGGAGTTGATCTCTACCCGGCCCGAAAAATGGAGGATGCCGCCGGCAAAGGAGGAGGTACGGATGGTCATGCTTTTTTCGCGGTTCCAGTTGAGCTCGCCGGGGATCAGCAGATCGTTGAAGTCGGTTGGGTAATAGGGTTGGTTTTCGGCGATTGCCGGTTCGTCCTTGGTTACGGCGGGCGAGAGCCCGGCATCGGCGGAGGGGCCGCCGAGGTTCATCTCGGCGCAGCCGGCCAAGGTGAGCGCGAGGGCGATGGTGCAGAGGATGTGGGTGAGTTTGGGGAATTGCGTTTTGGGAGCAGCTTGCATCGTTGGTTCCTCCTCGGGGTGTTCCGCGCGGGTGGCACGGGCCGGTTTTGGTTTCGCAGTTTATATAGGGTATAAAATTCTTCTTGGTTTCGGTGAGGTTTATATCTCCTTGAGGATGACATCCGCAAGGGGCTTGCGCTGTGAATGCTGATC
This sequence comes from Desulfobulbaceae bacterium, assembly GCA_029865195.1. GTDB lineage: Bacteria > Desulfobacterota > Desulfobulbia > Desulfobulbales > UBA5123 > UBA5123. The sequence continues at coordinate 2,253 of JAOUHH010000049.1, read as the reverse complement.
GTGGTGGGCCGGGTGGCCGATGGCCAGCACCGCCATCAGGTCGTAATCGTCGGCCAGGCCGAGAATGTCGTTCACCTCTTGCTTGTTCTGCAGGATCTGGCCGAGCCAGACCGCGCCGAGGCCGAGCGCCTCGGTGGCGAGCAGCATGTTTTCGATGCAGGCGCCGGCGGCCTGGTGATCCTTGACCTCGTTATAGATGGCGGCCTGGTCGAGGTAGACGGCGATCAACGCCGGGGCCGCCTTGACGATATGGCCGTAATGGGTCTGGGCGGCGAGGCGGTGACGGGTCTGTTGATCCGTGATGATAACGAAGCGCCACGGTTGGTTGTTGAGGCCGGACGGCGCCCAGGTTCCGGCCCGGATGATTTCGCGGAGAAGATCGCTCTCGACGGGGTGATCCGTGTATTCGCGGATGGAGCGACGTTTCTGGATGGCTTCAAGGACCGGCGATGACATGTATGGTATATTCCGCTTAGCGTCCTGCCGCGAATGGTCTGTTCGTGGATTAGGCCAAATGCCGGGCAGCGGTCAGGCCGCCTTTAAACAGCCCTAAACATAGTCTGTGGGTTTGGAATTTGTCAAATGATTTGCGAGGTTGAAGCACCGCGTTGCGTGTTCCGGGATAATTTGTTAGAAGGGGCGTCGGGAGGATGCACTTTGGCCAAAAATAAAAAAGATACCCCTCTGCCGGTTTTGCCGGCGGGGGGCGAGATAATCGATACCCACTGTCATCTGGACATGGGCGCCTATCGTGAGGATCTGCAGGAGGTTCTCGACCGGGCTCGCGGTGCCGGGGTCGGTAGGCTGCTCACCATCGGCATTGATCTGGAAAGTTCGCGGGAGGCAGTCCGGTTGGCCGGGGCGCATCCCGGGATTTATGCCGCGGTCGGCGTGCATCCGCATCATGTCGCCGAAACCAGTGACGACGATTACCGCGAGCTTCGTCGTCTGGCGGCACAGCCCAGGGTGGTGGCCTATGGCGAGGTCGGCATGGACGCGGTCAGGAACTACGCGCCGCTTGCGGTGCAGATGGAGCATTTCCGTAGACAGGTACGGATGGCCAAGGAGCTTAGTTTGCCGCTGATTGTGCATGACCGGGAAACCCACGATGCGATCATGGCGGTTCTCGAGGAGGAGGGGCCCTTTTCCGCCGGCGGCGTGATGCATTGCTTCTCAGGCGATCGCGAGCTGGCGGTGCGGGTGGTGCGGATGGGGTTTTACGTGTCGATCCCCGGCGTGGTAACCTTTGCCAATGCCGGAATGCTGCGGGAGGTTGTCGAGGCGGTGCCGCTCGAACGCCTGCTGGTTGAAACCGATGGGCCGTTTCTGGCCCCTGAGCCCAAGCGGGGCAAGCGCAACGAGCCGGCCTATGTTCTCTACACCGCGCACAAGGTGGCCGAGATAAAGGGCGTTGAACTGGCCGAGGTGGCCAGGCAGACCACGGCCAACGCCGAAGCCCTGTTCGGGATGCGGGAAGGTTGATGATGACGATTGCCGAGAATCTGCATGCCATCCGCTGCCGGATCAACGATGCCGCCAGCCGGGCGGGCCGAGATGGAGAGGCGGTGCGGCTGGTGGCGGTGAGCAAGCGGGTGCCGCTTGAACGCCTGCGCGAGGCGGTGGCGGCGGGCCAGACCCTTTTTGGCGAAAACTATCTGCAGGAGGCCGAGCTCAAGATCAAGGCGCTGGGGCCCGGGATCGAGTGGCATTGCATCGGCCATCTGCAATCCAACAAGGCGAAGCTTGCCGCCGGGTTGTTCGACGCGGTGGATACCGTCGACCGCTTCAAGCTTGCCGCCGCCCTAGACCGGCAGCTTGCCGAAACCGGGAAGCTGCTGCCGGTTCTCCTGCAGGTCAATATCGGTTGCGAGGTGCAGAAGTCCGGGGTTCTGCCAGAGGAGGCAGAGGAGTTGCTGCGCCGGATCAATGCCTTGCCGCATCTCGATGTGCGCGGCCTGATGACCATCCCGCCGTTTTTTGAGGATGCCGAGGAGGTGCGGCCCTATTTCCGGAGGCTGCGGCAAATGGCGGATGCGTTTCTTGACAAGGGGTTGCTGGGGCGGCGTGGGCCGCTGGAGGTCTCCATGGGGATGTCCGGGGATTTTGAGGTGGCGGTTGAGGAGGGGGCAACCCTGGTTCGGGTCGGTACCGCCCTGTTCGGGGAACGTTTGTAAGGGCGTCGGCGGCTCCGGCTGATCCCTCCTAGGCTTTCATCACTGTCGCCAATCGCCTTTGTTCGGATGAAGAACTATT
>JAOUHH010000268.1 GCA_029865195.1 Desulfobulbaceae bacterium | reverse complement strand
CCGCCAATCCCGGCAACCATCAGCCGCGCCTTATGAATTTACCTGGAGCGACTATAGCTTATTCCCGTCACACCGGCAACCACACCGCGCCCTTTCATGGTTTTAGCACATGTCCGCCGCCCCCCCGGCCGACCTCGCCTACCCCGCCTCGCCCCGGACTAAAATTACATTTTTGTATCATCAATACCCCCGTGCCTGATGCATTTATTACAAAATGGTTTCACTGACACCCCAACCGCAACCAACCCAAACCGCGCCGCCTGCACCAAAAATTCAATGTAATTCAAGCATATTACCACAGCAACAACCTTGCTTCCAACCACACTGGCACACTCCTTGCTCAACAACCCAGCACATGCATGCGCACAACCAAACTACTTCATCCAGGGAGCAAGGAGAGTCAAACAATGAAAAAAATCGAGGTAATCATCAAACCGTTCAAGCTGGATGACCTGAAAACCGCGCTCAACGAAATGGGCGTGCAGGGCATGACCATCAGCGAGGTAAAGGGCTTCGGCCGCCAGAAGGGCCACACCGAGATCTACCGGGGTGCCGAATACGTGGTGGACTTTATCCCCAAGATCAAGGTGGAGATCGTCGTCGCCGCCGACCAGGTCGAGAAGGTGATCGAAACCATCATCAGCAGCACCCGTACCGGCAAGATCGGCGACGGCAAGATCTTTGTCAGCCCGGTGGAAGCGGTCTGCCGCATCAGGACTGGCGACCGTGGCCCGGAGGCAATCTAAAAGCCCATCGCCATTATTGAATCGTTTCCGGAGATATTTAAGGTTCCCCAAAGAAGGAGAAAGACAATGAAGAAAAAAATCTTACTGACCGGCGCCCTGCTGGCCCTGCTGACCTTGCCAGCCATGGCCGGAGCGACCGACGACGCGCCCCCAACCATTATGAGCAACGCCGAAGCGATCAAGGGCGTCCAGACCCACCTTGACTACGTCTGGACCCTGGTCGCCGCCGCCCTGGTCTTCTTTATGCAGGCAGGTTTCGCGATGGTTGAAACCGGCTTCACCCGCGCCAAGAACGCGGTCAACATCATGATGAAGAACCTGATGGATTTCGGCATGGGCTCGCTCTTTTTCTGGGCCATCGGCTTCGGCCTGATGTTTGGAACCACCACCACCGGCTGGTTCGGCACCGACGGCTTTTTCCTGAGTGACTTCAAGGTCGGCGGCGACCCCTGGGTGCTTGCCTTCTGGATGTTCCAGTGCGTCTTCGCCGCCACCGCCGCCACCATCGTCTCGGGCGCCATGGCGGAACGGACCAAATTTACCAGTTACATGGTCTACAGCGCCACCCTCTGCGCCTTCATCTATCCCGTTTTCGGAAGCTGGGCCTGGGGCAGCCTGTTTCACGGCAACGGCTGGCTAGAAGGAATGGGCTTCATCGACTTTGCCGGCTCAACCGTGGTCCACTCCATCGGCGGCTGGGCTGCACTCGCCGGTGCCATCGTCATCGGCCCCCGGATCGGCAAGTACGGCAAAAACGGCGAGGTGAAGGCGATTCCCGGCCACAACATCCCCATGGCCGCCGCAGGTGTCTTCATCCTCTGGCTGGGCTGGTTCGGCTTCAACCCCGGCTCCACCACCGCCGGCAACACCGACATCGCCATGATCTTCGTCAACACCAACCTGGCCGCCTGCGCCGGTTGCGTGGCCGGCATGCTCACCTCCTGGGTGATCTTCAAGAAGCCGGATATCAGCATGAGCCTGAACGGCGCCCTGGCCGGTCTGGTCGGCATCACCGCAGGCTGCGCCAACGTCAGCCCCACCAGCTCCATCCTGATCGGCCTCATCGCCGGCATCCTGGTGGTGATCTCGGTCATCGTCATCGACCGCATGCACATCGATGATCCTGTCGGCGCGGTATCGGTACATGGCGTTTGCGGCGCATGGGGCACCCTGGCCGCCGGTCTCTTCAACATCGAAGGGATGACCGCCAAGATCGTAACCACCCAGTTGATCGGCATCGGTGCCGCCTTTGTCTGGGGCTTCGGCTGCGCCTTCATCCTCTTCAAGACCCTCAAGGCCACGGTGGGCTTAAGGGTTACCGCCGAAGAGGAGATCGAGGGTCTCGACTACGGCGAACACGGCTCCCACGCCTACGCCGATTTCCAGACCAAGTAGGCAGGGTCCCAACAACCCCACTGCCCCGGCAGGCAGGCTCTCAGGCCTGCCTGCCGGGACCACCCTGACAAATACCGCAAACTCGATATTTACTTTACAACCCACTTAACCATATACTTTTACATAGTTTTACGAACAGATATCACTAACCAAAACCCAGGAGAACAAAGGAAATGAACCGTACAATCTTCAGAAATGCAGCCCTCGTCGCGGTCGGCATCACCTGCCTTGCCGCCACCGCCCTCCCCGCCCTGGCCGAGGAAGAAAAGCCCACCGCCGACCTGACCGTCGGAGCATACAGCTCCTACATCTGGCGCGGCTATGAACTCAACGACAACTCCTTGGTCATTCAGCCATCGATGACTGTCGGCTACAAGGGGTTCTCCGCCAACCTCTGGGGCAATCTCGACACGGACGTAACGGCCGACGACGCCAAGAACTGGACTGAAACCGATCTGACCATCGCCTACGACACCGCCTTTGACAAGATCGGCGTTGGCGCAGGCTACATCTACTACGGCCTGGACGGCGCCGATGACACGCAGGAAATCTATGCGAAAATCAGCTACGACTGCATCCTGTCGCCATCCCTGACAATCTATCGGGACTACGACGCCTATAACGGCTGGTACTACAGCTTCGGCATCGGCCACTCCCTGCCGATCACCGACACCATCAATCTGGACCTGGGCGCCAGTATCGGCTATCTCGATGTTGACGATGCCGCCACCATGGCAGACAGTTCCGGCAACGCCTACAGCGAATTCCATGACGGCGTCCTTTCGGCCTCAGCCTCCATTCCGGTCGCCAAGTACCTGACCATCACCCCGACGGTTCGCTACTCGTTCGGGTTGAGCAGCGAGGCAGAAGACTATCTCGATGCCAACAACCCCTCGGGGGACAATAACATCCTCTACGGCGGCGTCTCAGCTAGCTTTGCCTTCTAAACATCGTGCAGGATCGTGACCGGCGGCGGATGGACGCAACACCCTAAGCCGCCGGTCAACCCGACCTGACAGGGAGGCCGAAACCATGACCAAAAGGCTCATCGTCTTCCAGCACGGCCCCCTGGACGGAACCGGCGCCCTTTTGCTCGACTCCGCCCGCAGACACAAGACACAACTCACGATCATCGAGGTCTGGCATCAGCCGATTCCAGCCCTCACCC
>JAOUHH010000266.1 GCA_029865195.1 Desulfobulbaceae bacterium | reverse complement strand
CCTGGCCGGTGATGCCGAGGTGCTTCTGGGCGGCGGTTGCGAGCTTGCCATCCAGGATCAATCGGGGCTGTTGCCGGTGAATGCCCTGGTGGGCGCCGACGGGCAGTATAACGAGACGGTGCGGCAGAGTTTTGTTCGTCTGCTGGTGGCGGCGGGCGGCGTCGGTGCGGATGACGCGGAGAATATTGTCGACGCGGTCAAGGATTGGCTCGATGCCGACGACGAGGTGACCCGCTTCGGGGCCGAAAGCGCAACCTATCTCGCCATGGCGCAGCCCTACCGGTGCCGGAACGCGCCCATTGCCTCGCTGGACGAATTGCTGCTGGTGCAGGGGATGAGCGCGGAACTGCTGTACGGTGCGGAGGGCAGCCCCGGCATCGCTTCGAGTCTGACCGTTTACGGGCGGGACGGGGTGGTCAATATCAATACCGCGCCCACGGCGGTGTTGATGGCCCTGGCGGAAAACATGGACATGGAGATGGCCGAGGCGATGGACGAGTACCGCCAGGATCCGGCCAACGATCTCTCCAGCCCCACCTGGTACCGGAATATCCGCGGTGATGTGAATCTGGTCGGCGCGGTGGTGAAAAGCGAGTACTTTGAGATTGTTGCCACCGGCGTCGAAGGCCGGATGCGGCGGACCGTGCGCGGGGTGGTGCGCCGGCATGATGCGAAAAAAATCGAGGTGCTGTCCTGGCAAGTGGATTGAAATATTCAATTCTAAGTGATAGTTACAAGGTTATTGGCAATCGGCAACGCTTTTGGTGGGGATGGCATGATCGGGACGACGGTCGGAATAGATATCCGCGATGAGATGGTGGTCGCCGTAGCGGTGCGGGCGGGCCTGCGGCAGCAGGTGGTCACCGGCGCCGCTACTGTGCCGCTCACCGATGAAGCGGGGCTTGCGGAGGCGCTCCGCGCCGTTTGCGAGCAGATCGGGATGTCGGCCGGCGGCTGCGTTGCGGTGATGCCGTTCAACCGTCTCTCCTTTCGCACGGTCAAGATGCCGTTTGCGTCGGTCAAGAAGATTGGCCAGACCATCGCCTACGAGTTGGAGACGATGCTGCCGATTCCCGTCGACGGCTTGGTGGCCGATTTCGTGGTGTCGAACCGGGCGCCGCAGCCGGATGTGCTGGCCGCCGTCGCCGGCAAGGAATTCCTGGCCGAATATCTCGCGCAGTGGCAGGCGGCCGGGGTGAATCCGGCGGTTTTGGAGGTGCGGGCCGTGCCCCTGGCGGGCTTGCTGGCCAGGGAGAATGTCGCGCCGGATTGCGGCCTGTTGCTCGATTTTGTCGGCACCGGCGGGACGATGGTGCTGTTTGCGCAGGGACGGATCGTGCTGGTCCGCGATCTCCCCGGCGATGGCGAGATGGCTACGGAACCGGCGCGGGCGGAATTTTGTCGTTCGGTGCTCGCCACCATCCATTCCCATCGCGGCGGCAACGGCGAGCGGCTGGTGCCGGAGGTGGTATTTGTGACAGGTCCGGCTGCGGGCGCGGCCGGGATGGCTGCTGCTCTGCGCGAGGGCCTGGGGTTGCCCGTGACGCTGGTCGACCTTGCGGCCCGTACTTCCGTGCGCCTCACCGAAGCGGTTGCCGAGCGGTGGGACGGGCTGTCGATGGACGGGGCGCTGGCCCTGGCGCTGCGCGGCCGGCGCGGCGCGGCGGGCGGCTTCAATTTCCGCAAGGACGCCTTCGCGGTCGACCGGCCCCTGCATCGGTTCAAGAGAGAGATCATTTGGGGGGCGGCCTTTGCGATGGCGTTCGTCGCCCTGGTCGGCGCCAACCTCGGTATCGAATATTATCATCTGCAGCGCCGGAGCCGCGATCTGGACGGCCGGATTAAGACCATTTTCAGCGAAGCGCTGCCGCAGGTGACCAGGATTGTCGACCCGGTGCAGCAGCTGCGGGTCCGGGTCAACGAAATGAAAAGGGCGGCGGCCGGGCGCGCCAACACCTGGGCCGAGATGTCGGTGCTGGATTTCCTGCAGGAGATATCCGGCCGCATCCCGGTGACGTACACGGTGCGGTTGTCCCGGATGGCGGTCGATCCGGAAGGGGCGATCATCAAGGGGGAGACCGATAATTTCAATAACGTCGACGGCATCAAGAAAGGCCTTGCGGCATCGCCGTTGTTTCGGGAAGTAACCATCAGTTCCGCCAACCTGGACCGCACCGGCAGCAAGGTGCAGTTCGAGTTGCGGATACAATAGGGCACCGGTCCTGGCCATGATGCTTGCAAGGCGTGAAAAGATACTGGTAGGTGTTGCCGGCGGGCTGGCGGCGCTGTATCTGGTTTTGCAACTGCTCGTCTTCCCTTTTCTGGATAAGGTGGATGGCCTGCGCGGCGGGGTTCGCGCCAAGGAGGCCGCCCTGCGGGAGATGCTGGTCTTGCGTGACGAGTACCACGCCTCCCGGCAGGGGTATCTGGAGGTCGAGCGGTTGCTGGAAAAGAGGGGCAAGGACTTCACGCTCTTTACCTTTCTCGAGGCGGCGGCCGACGCCGCAGCGATAAAAGCCAACATCAAGTATATGAAGCCCTCGGAGAGCGGTGCTGAAGGCCTGCGTCGTGAAGCCCTGGTGGAGATGAAACTCGAAAAGGTCACCCTGGCGCAACTGGTGACCTTTCTGCGTGGCGTCGAGTCGCCGCAGCATCTGGTTACCGTCCGGCGGATCACGGTTCAGGAATCGAAAGGTCAGCAGGACCATCTTGATATCATTCTGCAGGTTGCAACCTTCGAGTGATCGGAGGGGCATGGGGCTATGGCAATGGGCTGGTTGACGCCGGACAGGAAAAAATGGCTTGGCTTCGCGGCATGGATTCTGTTCGTGACCGTGGTGGCGTTAATCGCCCGTTTTCCGGCCGATGTGGCGGCGGATTATCTGGAGCGCGCGCTGGCCGAAAGGCTGCCCGGCTACCGGTTCGCCATTGACGAGGCGGCGGTGACCCCCCTGTTGCGGTTGCGCATGACCGGATGCCGGGTGGCGACGGTTGAGGCGGAGGCGGAGCCGATCCTCCAGTTTGCGGAGGTGGTGGCAGCACCCTCCTGGTGGGGGCTGCTGCGGGGGCGAAAAGGGGTTTGTTTCTCCGGGAAGGGGTATGGCGGGGAGATGGAGGGAAAGATCCTGCTCCGGCCGGGTTCCATGGATATCGAGGAGTTTGCCTTGTATCTGCGGAAGATGCAGCTACAGCGTTATCCACGCCTGAAAAATCTGCTCGGCCGGAAGATGGCGGGCGAGATCAGCGGTGATGTCGTCATGAGCGCGAAAACCGGCCGTCTGGCGGACGGTGAGGGCAGCGTGGAGTTCTCCCTCCGCCATGGCG
>JAOUHH010000267.1 GCA_029865195.1 Desulfobulbaceae bacterium | reverse complement strand
CGATGTGCTGCTGGCGAGCTCCTCGCAGGTGTTGGGGTACTGGGTGAAGGTGAAGAGAAGGCTGTCGGCCTTTTCCATGCAGGTGCTGATGGGGAGAAGCTGTTGCCCGCCCGGGTCTGATGATTTGTCTTCGAGAAAGGTGAAGAGGCGGATCCCGTTCTGCATGAATTCCTTTTCCACGGCGCTGCCGGCGTCGACATGGTGGCGGATGTATCCGACCATGTCCAGCAGGGTGAACCGTTTGAGGTTGAGGTAAACGGTTTGCAGGATTTTGCCGGCTTGCTGAAAATACTTGGTTCTGCCCTGGAGGGTTTCCGTCTCTTTTTGAATCTTGGCGAGGGTCGCTGCCGAATCGTCGGTCATCGCCAGAGCGGTGGCGATGTCGTTGATGGTCCGGCGGATGTCGTTGATGGTCTGGTAGATGTCGTCCTGGCTCTTGCGGGTGGGATGCAGCCGAAAGGCGATCTGGGCGTCGATGAGGCCGGGCAGTTTTTTGTCGCCGACCTGGGCATGCAGGGTGGGGTTGCTGCGAACGCCGAAAAAAAAGATCAAGGCCTCGTTTTCGGGGATGCCGATGTTGTTCCACACCTTGATCGCCGGGTTCTGCATCATCATGGCCAGCGAGCCGTCCATCTTCTGCAGACTGTCCTGGATTTTTCGCAGCTGGTTATTGGTTTCGATTTGCATCTGCTATCGGATACCCGAATCCTGCCCCTGCAGGGTGAAGGCGGAAGGTCGCCTGCATGCAGTGGCGATGCCGGTTGTCTTGTGTTGTGAGTCGCATGATGGTTAAGAGGAACGAATAAATCTATTGATACTCTTTTTTATACGAAAAATCACCGAGTAAATTATCAATAACGGGCCAGTATTTTGAACCCTTCATGAGGATGGTTGGTGATGACAGTCTGTTTTATGGATAGGCGGCGCATATGCGAGTTGTAGAAAATAACATTCGGTTGCCGTGGCTTCATGGCAGTCAACCCTTGATGTTGGCCCCGATGCAGGGCTTGACCAATCGTGCCCTGCGTGGGTTGTTTGTGGAGACGGTCCGCCCCGATGTGGTTTTTACCGAGTTTGTCCGGGTGCAGGCCGGAGCCAAAAAGGTTCTGCCAGCCGCCGGCCGCGCCGAGGTGTTGGGCAGAAGCGACGGGGTGCCGCTGGTGGTACAGCTGATCGGTGCGGACGCGGAGGCGCTGGTTGCGGCGGCTGATATCGTGCAGGGGCTTGGCGGCGAGCATTTGAATATCAATCTCGGCTGTCCGTACGGCCGCATGACCGGCAATTCCGCCGGTGGCGCCTTGCTGCGCGACCCGGTAGGACTGGCGAAGTTGCTGGCCCGGCTCCGGCGTCATGTCGCGGTGGGGTTTTCCGTCAAGGTTCGTTCCGGGTTTGATGATCCCGGCCAGGTGTTAGATCTGCTGCCGGTATTCGAGGATTGCGGGGTCGATTTTCTGATCATCCATCCCCGGACCGTGATCCAGAAATACAGCGGTCCGGCAGACCACCGGATTACCGCTGCGGCGGTCCGCGCCACCCGGCTGCCGGTGATCGCCAACGGCGATATCTTTACGGTGGCGGATGCCGCACGCGTAACCGCGCAGACCGCTGCCGCCGGTCTGATGATGGGGCGCGGCGCCATTGCCGACCCGCTCTTGTTCCGACGGCTGCGGGGAGAATATCGTGCCGTTTCCGAACCCCCGCAGCGTTGCCGCGAGTTGCGGGAATATCTCTCGGCACTGCTGCCCCGTTATCAGGAACTCTTCTGCGGCGATCAGCAGGTGCTCTGCAAGATGAAAGAGGTTCTCTCGCAAGTTCAAGAGCCGTCCCTGGCGAAGCCGGTGCGGGATTTGTTGCGTTGCCGCAGGCTTTCATCCTTTATCGAGCAGTTGGCCGCGATGGCTGACGCCGTTTCTTGACGGTTCCGTAATCCTGAAGTGTGCCTGGGGCGCAACGAGGTGCCCAATCGGCTGTGGGGACTGTTTTTTTCTAACAAATATTGTGTTCATCGGATGCCTTGGTTTATGTATAATTGATTCTGATTATTAAATCTAAGTGATGGGCGGATTCATTCCTTGGCCGGGTATTTGTTTGAATAGGCCAGAGGAATCCTCCGCAATTTGGTTTTCTGGAAGGGCGTCGTGGAAAAGAAAATTCTGATTGTCGACAACAACAAGCTGTTTCTCCGGCTTTTGAGTAATTTTCTCGAAGAGAAGGGGTATGATGTACGGAGTGTCGAGGATGGACTCGCCGCCCTTCGGGTGCTTGAGTCGTTTGTCCCGGCGGTAGTCTTTGTCGATCTGGTGATGCCGTTGATCGACGGGGAACGGTTGTGCCGGATCATCCGCAGGATGCCGGAGTTCGACGCCGTCGCCCTGGTCATCGTTTCTGCCATCGCCGCCGAGGCAGAGGTCGATTTTGCCGGTTTCGGCGCCGATGCCTGCATCGCCAAGGGCCCCTTCAAGTCGATGCAGGTGCATATCAACGCCGTTTTGTCGCATCTTGAATCCGGCATGCGGGCCAAGCTGTCTGGCGGCATCTACGGGGGCGACGTTACCCGCGAGCGGCAGATCACCAAGGAGTTGATCGCCGCCGGCCGGCATTTTCAAGTCACCGTGGACAATATGGCGGACGGTTTTCTGGAGTTGACCCCCGAGGGGATTGTCATCTTTGCCAACCGGATGGCGTCCGTGCTGCTGGGGGTGGAGATGGAGAGATTGCTGGCCTCCCCCCTTGCCGGTTGCTTTGACAAGGGCACCGGGCAGCGTTTGCTGCAACTGCTTGCTTCCCTTGCCGGTGAGTGCATCGAGGTGGGGGAGGCCGACGCGGTGGTAGTCAACGACCGTCTGTTGCTGCTGAAGTTTGTGCCTTTTGCCGATGGCGGGCAGCGTTCGGTTATTCTGCTCATGCAGGATATCACCAGGCGCAAGCGCGTCGAGTTGGAACTGCTTCGCCATCGTGACCAACTGGAAGCCGAGGTGGCGGAGCGCACCGCCGCCCTGGCCGGGAAGAATGCCGCTCTCGAGGCGGCGCTGGCCAAGGTTAAAACCTTGAGCGGGCTTTTGCCCATCTGCGCCTCCTGTAAAAACATCCGCGATGATCAGGGGTACTGGAATCAGATAGAGTTATACATCAGCAAACATTCGGAGGCGGCCTTCAGCCACAGCCTCTGCCCGGATTGCGCCCAGAAGCTCTATCCAAACGTTTTTGGCGACAAGCCGTCGACCTGATAGGGTAAAGACGCTGGCGCCGGTTTCCCCGGACCAGATCTTGCGACAACATTCAACGTGCCGTAATCCTTAGCCGTTCCTTCCGAAATAATCCTCG
>JAOUHH010000048.1 GCA_029865195.1 Desulfobulbaceae bacterium | reverse complement strand
CCAGCCAGCCGTTGCCGTCGCTGTCGTACCGGGCCAGTTCCGCAAAGCCGTCACCGGTTTTCGGGCCGAACAGCTCGCTGCCGTCGTTGATGATCCCGTCGCCGTTGTGATCCAGGGCCAGAAAGCCGCTGCCGCCGCCCAACCGGGCCATCTCTTCGTCGTTGCCGTCGCCGTCGATGTCAAAGGTGAAGGCGGTATCGGTCAATTCGGCGGCGGTGCCGCCAAAGTTGACCACCAGCGGGTCGACAAGCTTGCCGTCGCCCGCCCGGATGGAGATGTCGATACTCTCGTAGAATTCACGGTGCATGACCAGATCGAGTTTGAAGTTGATCTCCTTGCCGTCGCTGGTGGTGATTACCCCCTCGGCGCTGAAGGAGGTGGTTTCCTCTTCGTAGTGACTGGCGTGGTATTCGTAGATCATCCCCCAGCCGACCCTTTCCGGCGCGTTCTCTGCGGGTGGTTGGGGCGGTGCGGTCGGGGTCGGGGCTTCGGTTTCATGGGGCGAGAAGTTGCCGATCCTGATCTTCTTGCCGGTCATCATCTCAATGGTCATCCGCAGGGCCTCGAGCTTGGCGTCGAGGCGCGGTTTTTGCTCGCTTTCGGCGGCCTCGGCCTTGGCCGGGGCGGGATGGTGTCGGGCACGGTGGGCGGCGGCGCGGGCGGCCAGCCCCTTGGCGGAGAGTGCGATGGTGTCGGCCGCGAGCGGTCCGCTTATGTCGCGGACCTGCGGCGTTTTTGCCCCCTGTTGCGGGCGTTCGTCGCCGACCCAGGCCTCCAGGGTTTCTTCGCTGCGCTGTTCTTCGTAATAGGATCGGGTTGCCGCCAGATTGATGCTGGATGCCTCGATTCGCATGACCATGCCTCCGCCGAAAGGAAAAAAGGTTGTAAACATTTATCGGCAGAAGAGGCGCAAAGGTTTAACTAACGCCTTGTTTTTTGGTTTTAAAAAGGAAATCGGAGGGTTGTGGAGGGGAGGGGAGGCGGGGGTAATCAGGCCAGGCGGACCAGCTCCACGTTGCCCCACGCTCCCATGCGCTGGTCCTGGATGATGACCACCCCGTCGAGGCCGGCAATGGTCCTGGCCACCGCCAGGGCGTGGTCGATATCGCCCGAGTCCTTGACCTCGTTGCCCAGCCGGGTGGCGGCGGCGTCGGCGAGACAGGTGTCGGCGGCCAGCACGGTCACCGCGTCGGCTTGGCCAAGGCTCAGGGAATGGCCGATCCGCCCCGAGGAGGTGCAGACCCCCATCGGCATCCGGTCGGCAGCGATGCGGATGCCGATCTTGTTGCTGAGCGGCGAGGTGCCGGCAAAGATGCCGACCACGCATTCCTGGCCCCGGGCGAGGAAGATGTCGCCGCCGTTTTCCACCACCACCTCGGCTGCGCCTGCTGCCAGCAGGCCGTGGCCGACGTATTCGGCCACCGCTCCGGCCACCGCCGCCATCGGCCCGACCTCGGTCGCGATCGCCGCCTTCAGCATGGATTTGATGATCGGCGGGGCCAGCGATTCCTCGGCGAGCGGGGTCAGGGCGGTGAGGAAGGCATGGTGGCTGGCGATATGGTTTTCGAGCTGTCCCCGGTACTGGAAGACCAGGTTGGCGGCGGCCTCGCGCAGGTCGGCGGAGGCGAGGATGTGCAGGTCGGTTTCCTTGACCCGGACCTCGAAGGCGACGAGGTTGCCCGCGTCGACGCGTCGGCGATAGGTGCGTTCCCGGTAGGAATTGGGGTCGGGGTAGCGTTTCTTGTGTTTGTTGGCGGCCATGGCGCGAGTTCTGTCGAGATTTCGCCGAGATTGAAAAAGGATGGGCAGGGGTCGTGCCGCATGCTATGTTTTGCACCCGGACGCGGCTGTTCTTTTTCAGCGCATGTTATCCCGTGGATTGCTGCGGGCAAGTTTTTTTTAACGGCAGACGACAATGGCAGCGAGAAGCGCAACGGACGTTGAGCATCTGATTCTCTTTACCCGCTATCCGGAGCCGGGGCAGGTGAAGACCCGCTTGATCCCGGCCCTGGGCGCGGAAGGGGCGGCCACGGTGCAGCGGCGGATGACCGAGGCCGCGGCCGCGCAGGCGGAAAGCCTTGCCGCCACGCGGCGGCTGCGGCTGGAAATTTGTTATGACGGCGGCGACCCGGCGCAGGTGGCGCAGTGGCTTGCGCCGCTGGCCCCCAGCGGGCGATGCCGGCCGCAGGGGGATGGCGACCTGGGGCAACGGATGCAGCGGGCCATGGAGCTGGCCTTTGTCGAAGGGGCGCGGCGGGTGGTGTTGCTGGGGTGCGATTGCCCGGCCCTCACCGCCGCGACCGTGGCGCGGGCCTTTGATGATTTGCGCGACCACGACCTGGTGCTCGGCCCGGCCCTGGACGGCGGTTATTACCTGCTTGGCCTTGCCGCGCCGCAGCCGTCGTTGTTTGCGGAAATGGCCTGGGGCGACGAGGCGGTGCTTGCCCGGACCATGGCCCGCGCCGCCGCCGCCTCGCTGCGGGTATCTTTACTGGAGGCCCTTGCCGATGTCGATCGACCCGAAGACCTCTGTCATCTCGGTGGTTATCCCCACCCTTAACGCCGCGGACGGACTCGCGGCCGCCCTTGCCCTGGTGGTCGGCGAGCCGGGGGTGGAGGTGGTGCTGGTCGATGGCGGCAGCCGGGACGAGACGGTGGCCATTGCCAAGGCGCGCGGGGTGCGGGTGCTGGACAGCGCGCCGGGCCGGGGGCGGCAGATGAATGCTGGCGCGGCGGTAACCTGCGGCGATATCCTGCTCTTCCTGCACGGCGACACGGTGCTGCCCGCAGGTTTTGCCGCTCTGGTGCGCGAGACCCTGGCCCGGCCGGAGGTGGCGGCGGGGGCCTTCCGGCTTTCCTTTGCCAGGCCGACGGGCCTTGCCCTGGGGATGGTCGCCTGGGGCGCGAACCTGCGTTCCCGTTGGTTTGGCAGGCCCTACGGAGATCAGGCCCTCTTTGTACGTCGGGAATTATTCACCGCTCTGGGCGGTTTTCCGGAACTTCCGATCATGGAGGATGTCGTCCTGGTGAGCAACCTGCGCCGGCACGGCCGGATCGTGACCCGGCCGGAGGAGGTCGTCACCTCGGCCCGCCGTTGGCAGCGGGAAGGGGTTTGGCGTCACACCCTGCGCAATCAGTTAATCTTGTTTGGGTTTTACCTTGGTGTTGCCGGCGAGCGGCTTGCCGGCTGGTACCGTCGGGGTGAGAAGCTCTGAGATGGCGGGTTTCTTGGGCAGGAAGCGGTGGCGGAGATCCTGGTCCTGAATCATGGTCAGCATGTATTCCGAACTGGTTGCAAGATAGGGGGTGCTCAGCGAGTTGCTGAAGAACGAGCGCGGCCCGGCGGTGAAACCGGAGAGGGTCATGAAGAGCAGGGTGCACAGGAAAGCCGCCTTGCCGAGGCCCAGCAGGCCGCCCATCAGCCGGTCGAACCAGCCGAGGAGGGTGACGTTCATGACCATCTTGAGCCCCTTGCCGATGAGGATGATCAGCAGGTAGGTGGCGACAAAGAGCAGGACGTAGGTGAGCAGGAAGCACGACTGCGGGTTGGGCACCACCGGCAGCAGCAGGTGGCCGAGCCGGCCGTAAAACGCCCCGGCGGCGAGAAAGGCCACCGGCAGCGCAACCAGGAAGGCGAGCTGGCCGATGAGGCCGACCCAGATGCCGCGGCCCAGGAAGAGCAGGAAGATGATCAGGATGATGGCGTCAAAGGCGGTCATGGTGTATGCAGGCAGCGGTTTAGAACGATGCGGAACGGTAATTGTCGGATATTATTTCAACTAATACTTCGTTTTGTCGAAAATTCAAGACATTTCCTTGGCCGCGGCCATGCGGCGAAGGGGGAAGACGCGCGGTGATGATAGAGGATTTTCTTGCCGGCGGGCGTGATAAGCACCTGGTCCCGCACTTGGCCGTCGCGGGTGGCTGCGCGGTGTCGCGCCTGTCCCTGGCCGAGCTTGCCGCCCGTTGCGAGGCGGAAGGCGAGGAGGCGGTGGCGCGGCGGTATCTGGGGGATAGCGAGTTCGCGCAGTGGCAGGGCTTTCGTCTGCATAAGCGGCGGCTTGAGTGGCTGGGCGGCCGGATCGCGGCCAAGGACGCGGCGATGCGGCTGCGCGAGGCGGCCTGCCCGGAGCGGGACTGGCGGCAATGGCAGCTTGCGGTGCTGCCTTCCGGGCGGCCGGTGTTGGCGGCGGGGGTAACGCCCTTGCCGGAGATTTCCATTGCCCACAGCGGCGGCTGGGCAACGGCCATGGCCTCGGGCAACCGTTGCGGCATCGATATCCAGCAGCGGCAGGAAACGGTGGTGCGGGTCAAGGCCCGTTTCTGTTCGGCCGCGGAGGCGGAGCGCCTCACGGCAAGCCTTGGCGGGTTGGCTGAGGTTGAAAGGCTGACCCTGCTCTGGGCGGCCAAGGAGGCTATCCGCAAGGCGTTGCCGGTCACCCCGCTGCCCGCGTTTATGGAGATGGAGTGTCTGGCGGTGGACGGGGCAGCGAGTGGGCCGATGTTGTTTGCATGTTGTTTCCGGCGTCCGCCGCAAGGCCTGCAACTTGCGGTGGGCGTCGTGCTGGAGCGGGATTGCGCGGTAGCGCTTGTGGCTGTTGCCACCAACCATCAACCGGGAGAGAAGTGATGGGGATCAGGGAAAATCTTGCCGCGGTGCCGCTGTTTAAAGGGCTTTCCGAGCAGGAATATGACGAGTTGGCGATGGTGGTGGTCGATCAGGAGTTCGCCCGGGGCCGGACCATCTTCTCGGAAGGCGACGACGGGGTCGGCTTTTATGTGGTCATTACCGGCCAGGTGAAGATCTACAAGCTCTCTCCCGAGGGCAAGGAGCAGATCCTGCACGTCTTCGGGCCGGGTGAGCCCTTTGCCGAGGCCGCCGTCTTTGCCGGTTCGTCCTATCCGGCCCACGCCATGGCGCTGAAGAACAGCCGGGTTTTTTTCATCCCCCGGTCGGCCTTCCGCGACCTGATCAAGAACAACCCGTCGCTGGCGATGAACATGATGGCCTCGCTCTCGATGCGGCTCAAGCGGTTCGCGCACATGATCGAGGATCTCTCCCTCAAGGAGGTGCCGGGGCGGCTGGCCGCGCATCTGTTGTTCCTGCGCGAGAATCAGGGCGGCGACGAGGTGCAGCTGCAGATCACCAAGGCGCATCTGGCTAGCCTCCTGGGCACCATCCCGGAGACGCTGTCGCGGATCCTCGCCCGGATGCACAAGCAGGGGCTGATCGAATCCAGCGGGCAAACGGTGCGGCTGCTGGACCTGGCCGGAATCGAGGAACTGGCCAGCGGCGAGCAGCGGCTTTCGTGAGTCGGCTCAGTATTCGAGAACGAACTGGTAGTCGAGTTTCATCTTCTGGAAGTGGTTGAGGATGTTCTTGAGGCCGGCCAGATCGGCCACCTCGAAGGTGATGTCCCAGTCCGGGAGCTTTGATTTTTTCTCAAGGGCGGTGATCTCGAGGATTTTCATCTCCGCCGGCGCCGCTCCCAGCAGCATCAGCAAGCGGTTGCGCTTGGCGCCCAGCACCTGCAGGCTCTGCAGCTTGTCGATGCGGGTTTCCTTGATCCGCCAGTGCAGTTCCACCACGTCTTCCCGTTGCACGTTGAGGGTGCGGATGTTGGCGCAATCCTTGTGGTGCACCGACAGCCCCCGTTCGCTGAGCAGGCCGTACAGCCCCTTGTCGGTGGGCGACGGCGTGCAGCAGCGGGAAAACTTGACGCAGGCCGGGTCAAGGGAGGTCATCTCGACGCGGTTCAGCGCGCCGGTGGGCGGCGGCAGGGTTTCGCGGTCGGCGTAGAGGCGGTTCTTGATCTCGTGGATCAGCTCCCGCAGACGGAGCCTTCCCTCGCCGATCAGCAGGTACATCTCATCGAGATCGGCGGTCTGGAAATGTTCGAATATCTCCGACATCGCCGTTTTCTTGAGGAGATCGAGGGGCAGGCCGTACCGCTTGAACTCCTGCCGGAGGATCGACTCGCCGATCTGTTGGGCCAGGGTTTCGCGCCGCCGCCGGAACATCCGCGCCAGGCTGGAGCGGGCCTTGGGGGTCTGGCAGAGATGCTGGATATCCGGCTCGAAATGGACCGGCTCCTTTTGGGTGATGATGGCCACCTGATCGCCGTCCCGCAGGATATGCGTCGGCGGCACCTTCTCGTTGCGGACGATGGCGGCCTGACAGCGGTTGCCCACCTCGGTGTGCACCCGATAGGCGAAGTCGAGGACCGTGCTCTGCTTGGGCAGACAGAAGCCGTCGCCCTTGGGGGTGTAGGTGTAGATCTCGGTCTTGCCGCCGGCGGCGATGATCTCCCGGTAGGCGATATCATCGTCGCCGCCGAGGATATCGAAGGTTTCCTGCAACTCCTTTTCGAAATTGCCTGGCATCTCATGGCGGCTCGACCAGACGTTGATGATACCGGTGCGGGCGGTGTTCATCATCTCCGGGGTTCTGATCTTGAAGAGATACTTTTCTCCCTTGATATTCGCCTTGGCGTGCAGGCAGCGGTAGCCGGTGGGCTTGGGGTTGGCGATGAAATCGCGGATGGTGCGGGGGATGGGCGGAAAGTTCTGGTTGACGATGCCCAGCAGGCGGTAGCAGGACTGGATGTCGGGAACGGTGATGAGGATCTCCACCGGCGTCGAGACCTCCTTGGTCAGGGTCTTCTGGCTGGGGTCGTAATAGGTTGAAAGGCCCTTGGCCCGCACCTTGACCTCGCCGTTCAGCCACGCCTGCTGCATCTCGTTTTCAATGGTCTTGCGGATATGGATCGCCTCTTCGCTGGTCTCGAGCTTGCGGATGAGGGCGTTCACCTTGTGGGCCTGGCGCGGGAATTTGTAGAGCAGGGCAAGGGTGTACAGCTCCCGCTTGAGGCCGTAAAGTCCCATCAGGGTCGCCATCGGCGCGTAAACGGAGAGGGTTTCGTCGGCGATTTTCTGCCGTTTGTGGCGGGGCATGGAGCTTAAGGTGCGCAGGTTGTGGAGGCGATCCGCCAGCTTGATCAGCATGATGTCGATGCGCGAGGCGGCACCGGAGAATATCTTGCGATGGACCAGTTTGTAGAAGGTCTGCCGGTCGCCGGAGAAATGGCTGATCTTGGTGCAGCCGTCGACAACGGCCTCGACGTTTTGCCCGAAGAGTTCGCCGATGACCTCGCTGGTCACCTCCGGCACGTCTTCCACCGTGTCGTGGAGAACCGCCGCCGCCAGGGTTTCCGGATCGGTTATCCCCATCTCCTCAACCAGGATCAGCGCCACCTGGCAGGGGTGACTGACATACGCCTCGCCTGATTTGCGTTTTTGGTCCTGATGGGCGGAGACCGCAAAGGAGAGCGCCTTCCAGAAGAGGTGCGCCGGGCCGTCCTGGCCGCCGATGTGGCCCTCCATCCGTTTGCAGAACTGGGCTATGTGAAAGGAGGGTTCCGTCATGGTCGGCCGTTGCGTCGCGTTGTCCTTGGGGTTGTCTTTTCTTTGCGGCGGGGTCTGGTTGATGCCAAAAAGCAGATATTTCTCGTGAAATCAGGTATGATGGGTTGTCCGCACGGCAAGGATTCTTGTCCTGAGCGGCTACTATAGAGAACCTACGGCAAAGGTACAATTGAAAAAAGGAATCGGTGTGAATTACTGGCCGATTCCCGGTTGCCGCACGGGGGCAATCCCTTATACTGATACAATCAGTTGTCGCGGGATAATTCCAGCAAAAAATAACGGCGCCGCCAATTAAATTTCGGGATTGCATCCCGCTGTTTGGCGCGGCAAAGGAGTACGGGTGGGACGGCGAAAAGAACATGGGAAAAAACTTCACGGCCGCAATCGGCCGCAGCAAGGGGCCTCACGGCCGCGCGGCAGGCGTTCGGCGACAAGCCGGCGCGCGCCGGAGATGGTCGAGTTTGCCGATGCGGTGGTGGGTCTGCTGTACGGCCGGGACGATCTTCTCGGGGTTCGTGAGATTGCCGACCTGCTGGAGTTTGACCGGCGGCAGGGTAAGGTGCTGCGGTCGCTGCTCACCGCCCTCTGTCGTGAAGGCTTGCTGGTCGAGGAGGACGGCGGCTTCATGATCGGCCCCGACGCCAGGGTGGTGGACGGGATGCTCTCCGTGCATCCCAAGGGGTTTGCCTTTGTCGCCGTTGCCGAGCCGCCGGCATGGCTGGTCATTGAGCGAGATATCTTCCTGCCGCCCACGCAACTCGCCTCCGCCTCCCATGGTGACCGGGTGCTGGTGGCGGTCACCAAGATCGGCCACGAACGGGCCGAGGGGCGGGTGGTGCGGGTGTTGAACCGCGCCACCAACCGGGTGGTCGGCACCTATACCGTGGGCCGCCCTGCCGGGTTGGTGACCCCCGAGGATGAGCGGCTGGCCTTCCAGGTCGTGGTCCGGAGCGAGAACAGTGGCGGCGCCAAAAACGGCGACGCGGTGGTGGCCGAGATCACCGACTATCGGCTGGGCGGCGCCAATCCGGAGGGGAGGATCGTCGAGGTGCTGGGCGACCCGGAAAGCCTGCAGGTGCAAACCGACATGGTGGTCCGCAAGTTCGAGCTGCCCCATACCTTCGGCGAGCAGGCCCTGGCCCAGGCCGAGGCGTTTCCCGAGGCGGTGGTCATGGAGGCGGGGCGGGTTGACCTGCGTGAAATCAAGCACGTCACCATCGACGGCGAGACCGCCCGCGATTTTGACGATGCGGTGGCGGTGATCAAGAACAAATCCGGCTATCGGCTCTATGTCTCCATCGCCGACGTCAGCCATTATGTCACCCCGGGCTCCCCCCTGGACACGGAGGCGTATCAGCGCGGCACCAGCGTCTATTTCCCGACCAGGGTGGTGCCGATGCTGCCCGAACGGCTTTCCAACAACCTCTGCAGCCTGGTGCCCGATGAGGATCGCTACGCCTTTACCGCCATCCTCGATTTCGACCGCAAGGGGCATCGCATCGGCAAGCAGTTCACCAAGAGCCTGATTCGCAGCCAGCGCCGCTTGACCTACACCATGGTCCGGCAGGTGCTGGTGGATGACGATGGCGCGGTGAAGACGCAACTGAAAGGGCTGTTGACCCAGCTCAAGTGGATGGGGGAACTGGCCGCGGAGATCGAAAAACAGCGGATGGCTCGGGGCAGCATCGGCTTCGAGCTGCCCGAGGCGCAGATCGAACTCGGCCCCGACGAGACCGTGGCCGGGATCGGCCGCATGGAGCGGAATCAGGCCCACAAGATCATCGAGGAGTTCATGCTCGCCGCCAACGAGGCAGTGGCCACCACCTTCGACGAGATGGGGATGCCGAGCCTGTACCGGGTGCATGAGCCGCCCGATCCGGTCAAGGTGAGCGAGTTTGTCGAGTTCGGCGGCAGTCTCGGGTTCCGGTTGCCGTCCGGCTCTGGTACGCCGGCCTGGTTCGGCAAGGTGCTGAAGCTCGCCGCCGGCACCCCGCAGGAGTACATCATCAACAACCTGCTCCTGCGCACCATGCAGCAGGCGCGCTACAGCCCGGACAACGTCGGCCATTTCGGCCTGGCCGCCGAGTATTACACCCATTTCACCTCGCCCATCCGTCGTTATCCCGACCTGATGGTCCACCGGGCCTTGAGCCGGCTGCTGGCCGCCCCCAAGGCCAAGGTGAAGAGCGCCGCCGGCCAGTCGCCCGCAGAATCACTGGGCGAGGCGGGCGGTTTTCTCTCCAAGCGGGAACGGACCGCGGTGGACGCCGAGCGGGAGGTGGTGGACCGGATCAAGGTGCGGTTCATGACCGAGAAGGTTGGTGAATCCTTCGACGGGGTGGTGGCCGGCGCGACCTCCTTTGGCCTGTTCGTGGAGTTGCTGGATGTCTTTGTCAACGGCGCGGTGGCCATCGGCGAGATGCGTGACGATTACTACCATTTTGATGAAAAACACCATCGTCTGATGGGCAAGCGGACCGGCAACGTCTTCCAGATCGGCGATCTGGTGCGGGTGCGGGTGGCCGGGGTCGATGCGGCCCGGCGGCATATCAATTTCGACCGGGTGGAGAAGATCGACTCGGCACCGGCGGCAGGCGGCAAGAGCAAGGCATGAACAGAAAGATGATGGAGGCTGAGCGTGGTCGCCGACTGGCCAACGTGGCGGTGGTGCTGATGGAGCCCAAGTTCCCGGAGAACATCGGCGCCTCGGCCCGTTGCGCCATGAATATGGGCATCGGCCGTTTGATCGTGGTCCGCTCCGAAGAGCCGGACAAGGAAAAGATGCTGCGGATGGCCACCCATAAGGCCGCCCATCTGATCGAGAACATGGAGTTGCACCGCGATCTCGCCACCGCCCTGGCCCCGTTTGCGATGGTGATCGGCACCACCGCCCGCGAGGGGCGGCTGCGCAACGCCACCAAGTCGCCGCGCCAGGTGGTGGCCGAGATCCTGCCGATGCTGGCGGAGAATCAGGTCGCCTTCCTCTTCGGTCCGGAAGACAGGGGGCTCACCAACGAGGATCTCAAGTACTGCCGCCTGAAATCCAACATCCACACCGCCGGGTTTTCCTCCCTCAACCTGGCCCAGGCGGTGGCGATCCACTGCCACGAGCTGTATCACGCCCTGGTGGAGGAGGGCGCCCCGCCCCATCACCAGCCGCGGCTGGCCTCCTCCTTCGAGCTGGAAGGGATGTACGGCCATGTGGAAACCCTGTTGCGGACCATCGATTTCTTGAAGGACAACGACTACGAATACTGGATGCACAATATCCGTTCCCTGCTGGGCCGCATGGATCTGCGCTCCAAGGAAACGCAGTTGATCCGCGGCTTCTGCAGCCAGTTTCTCTGGTACGACAACATGCGCCAGCAGCAGGCGCCGGCGGGTGATTCGCGGCCGGCTGCGGCCGGCGGAGAGGGCGCGGAAGGCGTTTAAGCTTCGGGAGGGCGGGGATGGACTGCGTTGAGTGGCGGGAGGAGTTCCGGGTCGGGGTCGCGGAGATCGATGCCCAGCATCAGCGGCTTTTCGCCATGCTTGCCCAGCTTCGAGGCGGCATTGCCCGGCAGGAGACCGAGGGGGAATTGATGGCGTTCATCGATGGCCTGATCGACTACCTGAAGGAGCATTTCAGTCATGAGGAGGGCTTGCTGCGCGACCATCCCCGGTGGGCGGAGCATCATCGCCTGCACTGGCGGTTCACCGAACAGATCCTGCAATTCCTGCGCGAGGGCAAGCGGGCGGAGGGGCGGGGCGGGATACGGCTGGCCCTTGAGATGCACGACTTTCTCTGCGGCTGGCTGCAGGCGCACATCGTCGGCACGGATCGGGAATATTTTCAGGGGAGGGCGGCCGGGGGGTGATTTTTCGGGTCCGGTCGGCATAAAAAAAGCGTTCCCTCGGGAACGCTTTTTTGTTTGGTGCGATGGCGTGTGAAGAGATGCGGTGCGATCAGAAGTCGTCGTCCTCGTCATCCTCCTCGTCTTCGTCGTCGATGTGTTCGCCGCTCTCTTCAGTTTCGGTGTCGTCGGTTTCGGCGACTTCATCCTCTTCGTGTTCCTCGTCGGCCGTCACCCGCAATTTTTCCGGCGGCAGGACGATGTTGGTGATTTTTTCGATCTCCGGGCGCACAAACGGGTCGCGCAGACAGATTGCGCACTCGGCCACGTGCTGCCGCATGAATGCCACCATTCGCGCAGGGGCCATGGTTTCGTCCTGCACCTGGGCGTACCAGTTTTTAATAAGTCGTTTCAAGCGGTCGCATTCCATGAGACACGGTCGCTCCTAAGAGTGGGTTAACGGAAAGTTGTGCTTCTTGTCGCGGCGGTTGTCGCCGTGTTTTTTTGCATCTTGTCCTGTCGGCTGGCCGAAAGTCCAGAAAAATGTTGTCAACAGGGGCCGGAGAAATTAGTATGGCGGCCGGTCGGAAGTGGTAAGGGCACTGGTGGCCCTCCCGGACTTCAAATCCGGTGCACCGGGTTAATAGCTCGGTGGGTGGGTTCGATTCCCATGCACTTCCGCCATTCTTTTTTCTCCCCTGATTGTCTATCCTTCGCTTTTCTTCAGGAGCGGATGCCCCATCCGTTCACGTTGTTCGGTATACTGCAGCGCCACCTTCCTGGCAATATTCCTGATTCTGCCGATATAGCGGGTTCGCTCCGCGACGCTGATCGCCTTGCGGGCGTCGAGCAGGTTGAATGTGTGGGAGCATTTCAGGCAGTAGTCGTAGGCCGGCAGGATCAGGTCGTGCTCGAGCAGTTTCATCGCCTCGGCCTCGTAGGTGTTGAAAAAGCCGATCAGCGCCTCAACGTTGGCATGCTCGAAGTTGAAGGTGGAGAATTCCACCTCGGCCTGCTGAAAGATCTGCCCGTAGTTCACATCCTTGTTCCAGGCGATGTCGTAGACGCTGTCCACCCCTTGCAGATACATGGCGATCCGTTCGAGGCCGTAGGTGATCTCGGAGGTGATCGGGCTCAGGTCGATGGAGCCTGCCTGTTGAAAGTAGGTGAACTGGGTGATCTCCATGCCGTCCAGCCAGACCTCCCAGCCCAGGCCCCAGGCGCCGAGGGTGGGGGATTCCCAGTCGTCCTCGACAAAGCGGATGTCGTGATCCAGGGGGTCAAGGCCGAACCGTTTGAGGCTTTCCAGGTAGAGTTCCTGGACGTCGATGGGGGAGGGCTTCAGCACCACCTGGTATTGATAGTAGTGTTGAAGGCGGTTGGGG
>JAOUHH010000264.1 GCA_029865195.1 Desulfobulbaceae bacterium | reverse complement strand
TGTCGCGGAGTCCAAACACCGGCACGGACCGACAAAAACCGGTGACTGTACCAGCTGCCACAAGGTCCATGGATCTGAATTCGCCAAACTGCTGGTCCGATACTTCCCTGGCAATTTCTACAGCGAATACAACCCAGATCAATACAACCTCTGCTTCGGGTGTCACAACAAGGATATTGCCAAAAAGAAATTCACCACCACCCTGACCAATTTTCGTGACGGCGAATACAACCTGCACTACTTTCATGTCAACATGAAAAAAGGGCGGACCTGTATCGCCTGCCACGCACCGCACGCCAGCAATCAGAATAAACATGTTCGCTATGAAGTTCCGTTCGGTGACTGGTCTTACCCGATCAACTTCACCATTCGGCCCACGGGAGGAACCTGTATTGTCGGCTGCCACGCACCCAAGACGTATGATCGCCAAAACCCGCAGATAACCCCGAGCCGCTAGACTCGGCCCATTGAAAACGTAAAACGCTCCGCCCCGATTTTCTCGTTTTCAAAGACATATCGTGCGATCTGATGTTTGCACAACAATACCCTGGGCGACAATGATGACCGCAACCCTCTCGCCATTCAGCATATCCCGGACGCAAGCCATTCTATTCGTCCTTGGGATGAGTAGCATTACGGCGGTCCCTGCGGCGGCCAACAGCCTCGCCGGGACCGCCTCATTCAATCACGGCATATCGGGCGGCCAAGAGCAAGAAACTTTGCAGCGCCTCGCCCAACGCTACGCCACCAGTTTCAATTCAGATCTGACCTCTGCAATGCGGCTGAACGGCAATGTCAACTACAACAAAAGCTGGCTGGAACGCGCCGGGGCCAACGAATCCATGTCCCCATCGGCAAACCTGAACGTGCAGAATGATATATTCTTCGCCACCCTCTCGGGCATGACAATCAGTCAGGTTCCAACCGGAAGCCCCAATACCGACAACAAGGCTTGGCAGACATCGTGGGCCAGCGCCTGGAAAAAGCAATATTGGCCGGACCTGCGAATTAATTACGGGCAAAATGTATCGACGAATAACGCTCAACCTCGATCCAAGGACACAGCGCAAACGAACATGGCATTCAACGCTGCCATGGATCTGCTGGTGGCAAACGTCAGCTACAGCTACAACAACAACAGTAACCGCGACAACATTGGCCGCTACGAAACCATCACCACCAACCATCTGGCGGCAATTAAGACCGCTCGCACCTTTTGGGACGAGCGCCTTGCCGTGGATTTCACCCACAGATATAGCGAAAACATCGGTGAGCTCATCCATGATGGCACGGGCGGCATCGTGGAAGATACAACCCAGATCGCCCAGACATCCGCTTCAATACCCGCAAGTGTTACCTTTGGCGCCCTGGACCCGATGCCAGCCTTAATGGACAACGATCTCGAAACGACAGGGGTGGATATTAATCCCGGCAGCGCCATGAATATCGGGATGAAATTCAACCTTAACCGGCTGGTCAATCGCGTCTATCTCTATGTAAATCCGGAGACGACAACCGATGCCGCCGATGTCGGCGCCCTCCGCTTCAGCCTATATACAAGCATCGACGGCAGCACCTTCTGGAGCCAGGTTGCCGCAAACTTGGCTCCGACCTACGACGCGGCCAACCATCGCATCATCCTTGACATTCCTGCCACCGAAGAAAACAATCTCAAGCTGGTAACCACGGCGTGGCCGGTCGCCACCGTCATCTCCCTGACCGAGGTCCAGACTTTTTACCGTTATGACACAGCCACCGCCGGCACAAGAAGACTGCAAAAGCAAAACAGCCACCAATCAAACCTCAACCTCCAGGCCCTGCTCGCCGACAACCTGCCCTTCGCGTACAACATGTCACTTGGCAAAAATACCAATGGGGACCTAAAATCCAGTACCCTCAGCCAAACGGCTAATCTCAAATGGAATCTCCATCGATATTGCCGCCCCAATTTCAGCGTCAGCGAAACCAAAAGCCAGAATACAAACGCCCCTACCGCGATGAACCGATCTTACTCAATCAACGCAACATCTGCGCTGTTGCCGTCCCTGGATCTCGATTTCGGCTTTACCCAAAGTGACAGCTTCAGCGGGGATACTCCCATTGCCACGAACCAGAATTACACCTTCGGCCTTTCTGCAATCCTCTACCCAGACTTGACCGGCTCCTTTGACCTCAACCACACCCAGACACACGACAAGCAGCAAAACGCACTCTCCTCAACCTGGAACGCCAGCGCCGACTTGACCTCCCGGCTCAGTTCCAAATTGACCACCAACATTCGCCTCAACCATCGCATTGCAACATCGGAGGCACCAAATACGGAACCAAGTTCTTCATCGGCAACCGATGCCGCCATCAATCTCAACATCCGCCCATCTGATATCCTATCCCTGCGGCTCTATGCATCCAAGGCATGGAACGACAGTCAGACGGAAGAATCACCGATCAACCACGGCGTAGACGGCACGCTGGCACTTCTCAGCACGGAAAAAACCCAACTCTCCACCGGGTTTTCTTACACCAAAGCGGCCCAGGCACCCCAAGAACGAATAACGGCAACATGGAGTTGGTCGCTCAGCCGCTATCTTTCCTGGCAAACCAACGGGAGTTACACCATCAGCGAACCGAAACTCTGGAATCTCAACAGCCAACTTACAACCAAATTTTAAACCGACTTCGGGAAACCACCGCCATGCGAAACTTTTACCTCTTGCTGACATGTCTGTTACTGACCTTCACCAACCACGGTTGTGCGTCAAAAGCCACCACGGAATTTTTCCTCCGGGAACAGGTTGATCTCGGTTATATTAAGCAGATAGCCATCCTGCCATTCGAAAACAACAGCAAGGACACCTATGCACCTTCTCGCGCCAGGGAGCTCGCCATCACTCAAGTCCTGTCGCAGCATATCTTTGATGTCGTGGACAAAGGCCAGGTGGACAGTGCCCTCCGTGAAGAGGCCATTGAGCCAGGCCATGCGCTGGATGAATTGACCATAAAACGATTAGGTCAGCGACTTAACGTGCAGGCATTCCTCCTCGGCAGCGTTGACCAGACAGGTGAACAACGTATGGGCGCGTCGTCCTTTACCGAACTCTCGCTCACGTTGCGCCTGATCGACAGCAAGACCGCCCTCGTCCTCTGGCAGGCAAGTGGATACGGGAGTGGCTATTCCGTCGTGGACCGGCTTTTCGGGCTCAACCCCAAGGATGCCTTTGAGGTCACCATGACCTTGATTGACCGACTCTTGTCGTCCATCCCAAGGTCATACAACCCAGCCGGTACGCGGTAACCCAAGACTACAAGCCCCCCACCCTGGCTGCTTTGGAACAACCCATGCCGCGACACCTTGTTGCTCTTTTTTCCGGACTTCTCCTCTGCTG
>JAOUHH010000263.1 GCA_029865195.1 Desulfobulbaceae bacterium | reverse complement strand
TCAACGATTTTGATTGCGGTGAAGAGTCGCTTGATTTCTGGCTGAAAAAATACGCCTTCAGAAACGAGGCGGCCGGTGCTTCAAGAACGTTTGTGGTGTGCAGCGACCAGCAGATCATCGGCTATTATGCCCTGGCTGCCGGAAGTGTTGCCCAGCAGGGGGCGCCGGGCAAGGTGAAGCGCAAGATGCCGGACCCCATTCCGGTCATGGTCTTGGGGCGTCTTGCCGTGGATAAACGATGGCAGGCAAAGGGGATCGGCAGAGGGTTGTTGAAAGACGCCCTGTTGCGAACCCTGGCCGTTGCAAGCCAGGTCGGCATCCGCGCCATCCTGGTTCATGCCCTGTCGGGAAAGGCAAAAGAGTTCTATCTGTGCCACGGCTTTTCCGAATCCCCCATCGACCCTCTCACCCTGATGCTGCGCCTGCAAGATAACCGTTTGCCGCAGTAGCCACTCCACAGGAGGGGGCGGGGCGGTTTTGCCTGTTGGGGGCCGCCCTGCCATTCGACAAGGGATCGGATGCCGACAAGACCCGGACGATGGGATTGATCTGGGTGACTTTTGCCGCACCTCGGTGTAAATGCCATCGCCTGACTGGTCCGTGGGTTGATCTCGATGTGTTGTCCCGAAACCATGCTGCAAGTTCGTCCTTGGTTTTTTCCCCTTGGTCGTTCCCTTCATCATCCGGCATCTTCGTTTCCTGCGCGGCAATAATGGCCTTCGGGGCGCAAGCCGCCGCGGCAACGTGGATCACCGGCTGGCCGAGGTTGCTGTTGCATGTTTTATTGATAAGGTCGCTTTTTTTAAACACAAACAGCTTTGTTTTGTGTTAAGGTTGATTATATAAGACTCAAATAGGGGAGGGCGGGATGAGGGATGTTTATGGAAATTTTTTTGCGGAACTCGGTTTCGCCTTCCGCCGGAGAAGGATCGCGTTGCGGATGCGGCAAACCGAGTTGGCAGCAAGAAGCGGCGTAAGCCGGTACACCTTGATGGCCATCGAAAAGGGGAGCGACAGCGTGAGCATCGGGGCCTGGTTCGCCGTTGCCAAGGCACTTGGCCTCGATGGGTCCTGGGGGCAGTTGATGACGATCCCGGTTGATCCGTTTGCGGAGTTCGATCGCAGGCAGGAGGCACGGGTGGCGGTCACGACAGCGCGGGTCAGGAGAAAGAGGCAATGAACAAAAACGAGGTTTCGCTCTACGTCTTCGCCGTCATGCCGGACGGGGAGATTGTCCGTGTCGGCCGGCTGCTTTCCCGTAACCTGCGAAGCGCCTCGGCCAAAGAAGGCTTCTTCCGTTATGACGAGGGCTATCTGGGTCGCCGGGACGTATACGCCATCGATCCTCGCCATCTGCCACTCACCGACCCGGCAGGAATCCACAGCGCCGCCAGGGGTGAAGCCGGGGTTCATGCCGTATTCGAGGATTCGTTGCCGGATGCCTGGGGGCGAACCATTCTCGCCAAGAGGGCCGGGCTGGACAAAACCAGTTTTGCGCCGGCCCATTTGCTGGAGGCATTGGGGGGCGGTGGCCTGGGCCGGCTGCTCTACTTCCCGACCGAGCGGAGTGCGATGGCCAGGTGCAGAGACGGCAGTATCGCCTTCGACAAGATCCGCATCGCCCTTGATGAGGCCGGCAGGCTTGAAAAGGACATCGACACCGAGAACCGGGAGCTCAAGCATCTGCTCGCCTGCGGCAGCTCCGCCGGTGGTGCCCGGCCGAAAATCCTGACTCGTCACGATGGCCGGCTGTGGCTGGCGAAATTTTCAAGCGTCAGGGATCTGCATCCGTCGCTGCTCGTTTCACTGGAGCAGGCCGGCATGGAACTGGCAAAGCGGGCCGGCCTGGATGTTCCCGAGGTGCGGAAGGTAACGGTATCGGGACGCGAACTCCTGCTGGTGGAACGGTTCGACGTGACCGACGAGGGGGGGCGGAACGCGCTGGTGAGCATGCGGACGCTGACCGGCCAGGAAGACCCTTACCTGGCCTCCTATGCGGACATGGCCGCGGTGATCCGCGAGATATCGGTGCAGCCGGAGAAAGACCTTGAGCTGCTCTTCCGTTGGATGGCTGTGAACATCCTGGTGCAGAACACCGATGATCACCTGCAGAATTTTTCCATGTTGCACACCATGGAGGGGTGGAGGCTTTCACCCGCTTACGATATCACCCCCAACATCTATCAGCGGGAGCAGATCCTCCGCGTTAACGGGAAGGATGAGGCGCTGCGCTACGGCGATATCGTTGCCGAGGGCAAACGGTTCGGGTTCTCCCTGCAAAAAGGTCGGAAGCTGTTTGGCGAAATCTACGAGGCAACGTCCGTGTGGGAGCACGTTTTCGACACCTGCGGGGTGCCGCCTGAGCACACCCGGGAACTTCGTAAAAGCATCGCCGGGAAGAGGCGGTTTTTTGCCCCTGATCGGTAAGGCATGATTTGGGCAGGCTTGCAAACAAAAAGCCCCCGCCAAAACGGCAGGGGCTTTTTGTTTGTGGCTTTCTTGCTCAGGATCAGGCGGAAGCGATGGCCTGCATGCCTTTCATGGCGGCGCGCAACTCCTGGCCGACCTCTTCGATCAGGTGGCCGCGGATATCGGCGTTGACCCGGACCAGGGTCTGGTTGTCAACGGCGTTGTCTTTGACGTCCAGCCCCTTGCCGATCACATCGGTGTCCACCGATGCCATGAAATCCTTCAAGAGCGGCACACAGGCGTGGGCGAAGAGGTAGCAGCCGTACTCGGCGGTATCGGAGATTACCCGGTTCATCTCGTAGAGCTTCTTGCGGGCAATGGTGTTGGCGATGAGCGGGGTCTCGTGCAGCGACTCGTAGTAGGCGGACTCGGGCTCGATGCCGGACATCACCATGGTCTCGAAGGCCAGCTCGACGCCGGCCTTGACCATCGCCACCATCAGGATCGCCTTGTCGAAGTACTCCTGCTCGGTGATCTTGCCTTTGGCCTCGGTCTTCTCGAAGGCGGTCTTGCCGGTTTCCTCGCGCCAGGTCAGCAGTTGTTTGTCGTCGTTGGCCCAGTCTTTCATCATGGTTTTGGAGAAATGGCCGGAGAGGATGTCTTCCATGTGCTTCTCGAACAGCGGCCGCATGATATCTTTCAGCTCCTCGGCCAGATCGTAGGCACGGAGTTTGGCCGGGTTGGAAAGACGATCCATCATGTTGGTGATGCCGCCGTGCTTGAGCGCCTCGGTGATGGTCTCCCAGCCGTACTGGATGAGCTTGACGGCCCAGGGGGCCTTGATGCCGTTTTGGGTCATCTTGTCGAAGCAGAGGAGCGCGCCAGCCTGCAGCATGCCGCAGAGGATGGTCTGCTCGCCCATCAGGTCGGACTTGACCTCGGCGACAAAGGAGGATTCGAGAACGCCGGCCCGGTCGCC
>JAOUHH010000262.1 GCA_029865195.1 Desulfobulbaceae bacterium | reverse complement strand
GGCCGCGTCGATCTCATGTTCGTCCGCCCCGTCGAGAAACGGGCCTGATTCGGCAAACTCGCAATCAACCTGAAAATCCTCGACAAGCTCCCGAGCGAACGGCTCCAGACAGCGATCACAGGTCAAGACAACGGTTACCGACAACGATCCTTCCACAAAGACCCGGTTGCCGTCACGCCGCAATACCACCGCGGCGGCAACCTTGCCGCGCCGCTCGAGTTCGTGATCGGGAAACCACGCCTCATCGGTGATGGTCAAACGCAACCCATCAGCCGGTATCTCATCGAATCGGACCTTCAATTTTCCACGCGTAACGGAAGAGGTGTCATCGCGAACACAAAAACGACGAAATATATAAAATCAATCGACCTTGTCAAGCTATTTCAGCGCGCCCTCGCATTTCACCGGCAATCAACCCGACTGCCGCCGATACGCACCGACCACCTGCAAAAGCCACCGCAACCAGCTCAGAATCGCCAAGGCCACCACCATATCCATGGAGAACAGCACATACTGCTGCGCAAGCTCGGGAGAATCGGTCCGGTATTGAATGCACCACTCAACCGGCAAGGAAACAACCACCGAAAAGACGAGGATGTAGCCAATCAAGAAAAGAAAAAACAGCAAGAACCCTGTCAACACCGGCGACATCACCGCCGCCACGCGCTCCCTGACCAGGGAGACCCCCAGCCCAAAGAAATGCAGCAACAGCCCGAGCAGGAAACCAAGTGGCGCGGCGGCCCCTACCACCCAGAGATCACCGCCGTACCGATGCACAAAATAAGCGGTATGCAGCGCCACCAGCACCAGGTACAAGACCGCCAGCCGCAGCAGCGGGGGCAGCGGACAGGTTATTATCCCCCTGCTCCGCGGAGAGGGAGGCGCTGGTTGCACAGGCTCTTCGGCCCAGGTGGTGCGACGCATGAGATGGTACCTTGCAAGCGATTGCCAATGGCGGAAGCCATGGCACGAATCGTAAAAAACTGGAACCCGGCATGAACGACGCAACGGTCATCCGAGCAGATCAATCAGCCGGTCTCGTAACCACTTCAGAACAGGGTTGTCAAGACAAACCGCCAGAAAACATGGCCGGTGCCGCTTGCCACTCAACGGAGCCGACCGGCATCAAACAACAATCCCTACCGGACCCCGACCAATGGTCGACGCCAAGACAGGACCCAAATGCACAAAAATACGCACATTGCCTATTGACAACAATAAATACTCCTAGCAATATCTAGCATTACGCAATGGGCATCGCATCCCAGGTTTTATCATCCGATTGAGGCTAGATCAAGATGTCGAACAACACACAGATGGCAGAACGCCGCAAACACCCACGATATGCAACGCAAGGCTGTATTTTTGTCGCCGGGCTCAAGATCGGCCGACTTATCGATATCAGCCGTGGCGGCATGGCCTTCTATTACGCCGACCGCAAACCCTGGCCGCAAACAATACTCCCCAGGGGCTCCGTGCGGTGCACGCACGAGTTCATGATCCCCGACCTGCCCACGAAAATCATCTCCGACAAGGAAATGCCCCATAATTTTAAAAAAGGGGCGATGACCGTCCGTCGGCGTTCGGTCAGCTTCGGAGAACTCACCGCAACCCAACTGGCGTTGCTCGACAGACTGATCGCCATCGCCGCCCAGGCGTGAGACAACCGACCCCATCTCTCCAAACCAGCAGCCGCACAAATTACCATGCGGCAATTTGTCACATTGACCGCAATCCTCCCCGCGCATAAAATCTTTATATACCTAAAAGCCCCACCTGCCTATCAACAAAAAGAGGTATCAGCCAAGATTCACTTACCCTGCACAAGGAGGACCGCATGGCAACCTCGCACAACACCTCCCCTGACCGCAGAAAAGATCCGCGCATCGCCGTCAAGAACTGCATCTTGGACCTCAACCAGAAGTTCGGCCGGATCATCGATATCAGCGCCAGCGGGTTGTCGTTCTACTATGCCGACCGGCAACCATGGCCAGAATACCTGGAAACAACCAGGGGCACCCTTTGCCCCGAAACGATCCGGCCAATCAGAAACCTGCCGGTGCAAACCGTCTCCGACTTTGCACTGCCCAACAAATTCCCGCCGGGCTCCATCACCGTCCGACGCCGCTCGATACGTTTTGGCGAACTCAGTTACATGCAGCGAGAAAAACTGGCCGCCTTCATCCACCAACTCACAATAAATACATCAATCGACGCGACGTTTCTGCGTACCGCTCACCGCGCGCCCAGATAACGAAACAACCGCGCCAGATCACGATCTTCCATCCTGAGAGGCCCAGCCTCCCTGGCCAGTCGCCGTGCCTCAAGGTACTCCTCGTGAGCGAGCGGCCGATCAAGGGGCGGAAACTCCCCGGCCCGGCCGCAGGGGCGGTACTGATCCATCAGATTCACGTAGGTTGCCGCCGAGATCTCCTCGGCCAGAAAACGCATGATCGCCCCGGCCTCGCCAACCCCTTCCGGCATCACCAGATGCCGCACCAAAAGCCCCCTGCGAGCCAACCCGTCGTCGCCAATCACCAGATCGCCCACCTGCCGGTGCATCTCTTGCACGGCCGCCCTGGCCTGCTCCGGATAGTCGGAAGCGGTGGCGTAGCGCCGGCCCGACTCCCGCTCCCAAAACTTGAAGTCGGGCATATAGATATCCACCACCTCCTCAAGCAGCCGCAGGGTTTCAACACGCTCATAGCCGCTGCTGTTATAAACCAGCGGCAGGGCAAGGCCGCGCTCTGCGGCCACCACCAGGGCGGCGAGGATTTGCGGCACCACATGGCTGGGGGTGACGAGATTGATATTGTGGCACCCCTGCTTCTGGAGGCTCAGCATCATCGCCGCAAGCTGGCCGTCGCTCACCGCCACCCCCTCGCCCCGGTGGCTGATCTCGTAATTCTGGCAAAAAACGCAGAGCAGGTTGCAGTTGCTGAAGAAAATCGTCCCGGAGCCGCCCGCCCCCACCAACGGACCCTCCTCGCCGAAATGCGGGTTGTAGCTCGCCACCTCCGCCTCAGCACCGGTTCGACAGACCCCGCGCCGATCGTGCAAGCGGTCGACCAGGCAGCGGCGCGGGCACAGCTCGCACCGCGCCAGTCGCGCACGGGCGATCCCTGCCCGTTTCGCCAGCTCACCGCTTCGATACAGCTTAAGATAACCAGGTTCCGCCGCGTTCCGCATTTACTCCCCCATGGCTACATGCCCCGTCGCCAAACCGCGCAAATCGAGGCCGCATCGTGGCAACGATTGCATCTTTCCATGAACTGCGATACTTTGCTGCAAAATATCCACCCAACCGCAAGCTTCGTGAACCCCGGCCTCCTCCATGACCCACTGGCAAAGAATACTCCGCGCGAGCATCACCTCGCCCCGACAACTGGCCG
>JAOUHH010000261.1 GCA_029865195.1 Desulfobulbaceae bacterium | reverse complement strand
AGGTGCAACCGGACGGTCTGCCGGAGAAGCTGTACGGGGTGCATCTGCTGCCGGCCGGCGGTGAGGAACAGTGGCATTATCTGCCGCCGGTGGTGCCGGCCCAACAGCCGCCGGTCTGCCTGGAGCTGATTACCTCCCTGGAGAATGAATTCGCCAAGCTGCGGCCGGTGCGGGAGGTTGATCAGGGCCGTGACCGGGCGATCCTGGTCAGCGTCACCACCATGTCGAAGAAGAGCGGCCAGGAATCCATGGACGAGTTGATCGAGCTGGCCCGCTCCGACGATGTGGTGGTGCTCGATACCGTCATCCAGCGCCGCAATCAGATCAACCCGCGCCTGATCCTCGGCAAGGGCAAGCTCGGCGAGCTGATGTTGACCGCGCTGCGCTTGAACGCCAACCTGCTCATCTTCGATCAGGAGTTGAACCCGTCGCAGATCCGTTCCATCACCGATCACACCGATATGCGGGTCATCGACCGGACCCAGCTGATCCTCGACATCTTCGCCCGCCGCGCCTTGAGTCGGGAGGGCAAGCTGCAGATCGAGATGGCGCAGCTCAAGTACATGCTGCCCCGGCTGGGGATGCGTGACGATGCCCTCTCCCGGCTGACCGGCGGCATCGGCGGCCGCGGCCCCGGCGAGACCAAGCTCGAGGTCGACCGCCGGCGGATCAACGACCGGTTGACCAAGCTCGGCCAGCGGCTGAAGGAGGTGAGCCGCGAGCGCTACAATCGCCGGGCGCGGCGGCGGAAGCGCGACCTGCCGGTGTTGTCGCTGGTGGGCTACACCAACGCCGGCAAGTCGACCCTCCTCAACACCCTCACCAGCAGCGAGATCGTTGCCGAGGACAAGCTTTTCGCCACCCTTGATCCCACCAGCCGGCGGCTCCGTTTCCCGGAGGAGATGGAGGTGATCATTACCGACACGGTGGGCTTTATCCGCAACCTGCCCGCCGATCTGCTCCAGGCCTTCAAGGCGACCCTGGAGGAGTTGCACGAGGCGGATGTGCTGGTGCATGTGGTGGATGTCGGCAACCCCCGGTTTATCGATCAGATGCAGGTCGTCGATGACCTGCTGCGGGAGCTCGACCTGACCGGCATCCCCTGTCTGCGCCTCTTCAACAAGATCGATCTGGTCGGGCAGGAGTATGCGGCCCGCATGGCGGCTGAGTTCGGTGCCAAGCTGATCAGCGCCCGCGATGACTCGACCTTCGGCCCCTTCCTGGCCGAGGCGCAGCGGCTGGTGCGGGAGCGGTGGCCGCTGGCGCGGTGAGGGGCGATTTATAACGGCGGATTCGGCAGGATTGAAAAAGCGGCGGATCGCGTCTATAGTAGTGAACCTTTAAACTGTTATCTCGCCGACGGCACGACATGGCCGGCGGATCGCCTCTTTGCTGTGTGGGAATATTGTATGCGTTTGCGGATCCTGATTATCCTCGTTCTCTGCGGCTTCGGCATCGCGCCGATCGCCGTGCTGATGGGGATCAACGCCCCGGCCGTCTTCGGTCGTCTTGAGCAGGCAGCCCAGCAGGAGAGCCTGCTGCGGCTGCAGAACGAACAGTATGCCTTGAACGTCAGGGTCGAGCGGCTGAAGGAGCGGATTGCCTCCCTGGCCACCTTGCCGGGTGTCCGGGATGTTCTCGGCTTCGAGAGCGATCACTCCATCGACGGGAAGGTGGCTGGCAAACGGCTTTCGGTTATCGTCAATAAATGGTTCGGGCGAAGACACGAGGTCTCGGAGATCGCCCTGCTCGACGCCGGAGGGCGGGTACGGTTCCGCCTCGTCCGCAGCGCGAAAGGGAAGGAGTTCGTGGTGGCCGCCGGCAACTCGGTCCATCCGGCCACGGATTTCTGCAAGATCGGGGTGACCTTGCCGACGGCGACGGTGCGGGTCAGCGGCATCGAGGTGATGGCGCCGGCGGCGGGCAGCGATACCTCCCAGGTCTATGGCCTTTCACTGGTCACGCCGGTGGCGACGGCAAACGGCGAGGCGATCGGCTCCCTTTGCTGCCGGATCAACATGACGGACTTCCTGCGGGAGTATGCGAAGGCCTACTGGCTCGATGGAGACGGCAACCCCCTGCATGGACATGAAATCCCGAACGCGGGCGAGGCCCGTGGGATATCGACGGACGCCGTCTCGGAGGAGTTCGCCGGTCTGAAGGCCCTCCTGGCCGCCAATAAGGCGGTGGTTTGGAGCGGGGAGCATGGCCGGCAGGTGGCCTGGCAGCCGATTCTCTTCAATGAAGGCATGGCGGCAACACTCTGGGTCGGCCATGCCGTCGATCGCATCGCGCTTGCCAAATGGCTTGAAACACAACAGTTGCGGGTGATCGGCGTTGTCGTGGTCCTGATTCTGATTGTTGTGCTGCTGGCGGGGAAGATCGCCACCTTCATCGATCGGCGCAAGGGCGAGGTGCTGGCCGGATTCGATGCGATCCTTTCCGGCGAGAAGCCCAAGCCGTTTGCCTGGGGGTATTTCAAGGAGTTGCGGCAGATGGCCGGCGATCTCAACGCCCTTGCCGACCGCTACTACGATATGCGTCTCGCCCGGCAGCGGGCCGAGGACGAGTTGCGGGAGAGCAACGCCAGGCTCGAAGAGCTGGTGGAGCGGCGGACGGCGGAGCTGTTCGCCACCAACGAGCAGTTGAGCGAGGAGGTGGAGGAGCGGAGCCGGGCCGAGGATGAACTGATCCGCCACCGCGATCATCTGGAAGATTTGGTGCGGCAGCGGCTGGTGGAACTGGCGGAGAGCAACGAGCAGTTGCAGCTTGAGATGGTGCGGCGGAAACACGCCCAGGATTCGGTCCGCCAAAACGAGGCGCGGCTTCGGACCATCCTTGATTCGGTACCCATCGGCATCTTTATCGTCGATCGCGAGAAACGGACCATCGCCTACGCCAACCCCGCCGCCGCCGGGATGATCGGCGCGGGCTCGCCCGCCGATCTGTTCGGGAAAACCTGCCATACCCTTTTCTGTGAGAGCGACCGGGACCAGCGGCGGTGTATCGACGCGGACGGGTCTTTCGAGCAGGCGGACATCACCCTGCGGCGGCTGGACGACGCCCCCCTGTCGGTGCTGAAAACGGTTATCCCCTTGACCCTCGGCGACCGGCCCTGCCTGCTGGAAAGCATCACCGACATCACCGAGCTGAAGCGGATGGCCAGCCAGAATCAGACCCTGCATCAGCAACTGCTGCAATCGCAGAAGATGGAGGCGGTGGGGGTGCTGGCCGGCGGCGTCGCCCATGATTTCAATAACCTCTTGACCATCATCCATGGCTCGGCCGACCTTGCCCTGCTGACCTCGTCGACGGAGAAGGCGGAGCATCGCTATCTGAGCCAGATCAAGGAAACCACCGAGCGGGCCGGCAATCTGGTCCGCCAGCTCCTGCTC
>JAOUHH010000260.1 GCA_029865195.1 Desulfobulbaceae bacterium | reverse complement strand
CCAACATCAGGCGGGACAATTCGCCGCCCGAGGCGATTTGGGCGAGGGGCTTGGGCGGTTCGCCGGGATTGGCCGAGAACATGAACTCCGGCCGGTCACAGCCGGTGACATTGATGCCGTCGAGGGCGATGGTCTCAGGGTTGTTGAACTGGATCTTGAGGTTTGCCTGCTCGAAACTCAGCGAGCGCAGTTCCTCGCCGATGGATTTTTCAAGGCCGGCGGCCACGGTCCGGCGGCTGGTCGAGAGTTTGGCGGCAAGGTGCAGCAGTTCCTCGCCGGCCGTGCCGAAATCGCGAGCAAGGGCGGCAAGTTGCTCGTCGAGGTTCTCAATCTCGGCCAACTCCTTTTTTGCGCGCTCGCCAAAGGCAATCACCTCGGCCACGGTTTCGCCGTATTTTCGTTTGAGCTGCTGCAGCAGGTCGATACGGGCGGTAACCGTCTCCAGTCGCGCCGGGTCGATTGTGACGCCGTCGAGGTAGCGATGCAGTTCCGATGCC
Organism: Desulfobulbaceae bacterium; assembly: GCA_029865195.1. Classification (GTDB taxonomy): domain Bacteria; phylum Desulfobacterota; class Desulfobulbia; order Desulfobulbales; family UBA5123; genus UBA5123. Next base: position 2,929 of record JAOUHH010000260.1, on the reverse strand, counting down.
TTGTCGGCGAGCTCATAGGCGTGGCCGGCGATTGCCTCGGCAAGAGAATTGAGGCTTGGGTCGCGGGCGGCCATCTTCTCCATGTTTTGGCGAAGGACCCCCATGGCATCGGTGATCGTTTCGGCAAGAAGCAGCTGGCTTTCCTGGCCGAGGCTGATCAGGGTGTCGGCTGCCTTGAGGCGTTCTTTCTCGATCCGCAGGGCTTCTTCCTCGTCGGCAATGAGGCCTGCTTCTTCGATCTCTCGGCACTGGTAGGAAAGAAAATCCCGGCGTTGCTCCTTGCCCTGTTCCTGGGCGCGCAGGGCTTCGTACTCCTTGGCCAGCGCGGTCCAGCGGGTGTACTGGTCGGTGAGCTGTTGCCGCTGCGGCCACAGGTTGCCGACCGTGTCGAGGACATCCAGGTGGCGGCGAGGGGAGAGGAGCTGTTGGTGGTCATGTTGGCTTGCGACACTGAGCAGGTTCTCGCAGATTTCCGCCGCGATCTTGGCGGTGGCAAGGCTGCCGTTGATGTAAAAACGGTTCTTGCCGTTTTGGGCCAGCGAGCGCTTGATGACGAGGTCCCCGTCACAGTCGAAGCCCATCTCGCGGATCATGTCCGGCAGTTCGCCGCGCTGCTCGCTGATCTCGAAGAGGGCCTCTATCTCGGCGGACTCGGTTCCGGATCTGATCCAGGAGGATGATGCCTTGCCGCCGGAGAGCAGGTGGATTGCCTGGAGGATGATCGATTTGCCAGCCCCGGTTTCACCGGTGAGGACGGTAAGGGCGTCGCCGAGTTCAATGTGTAGTGACTCGATCAGGGCAAGATTTTGAATGCGTAATTCTTTAAGCATGGCACATCTATACCGTATCCATGAAAGATTTCAAGATGTCTCGATACGATTCCCGGCCGTTTCGTAATTTTTGGATGGAGTCGAGCGGATTGTCAGGTAATCTGGGCATCGCGGGGCACTTAGTGGTATAATCTAACTATGTTTGTAACGGCGGCTGGCGCGCAATGGTGTCGGTCGGCCATATCCTTCCCCTTGGAGTGCTATGTTTAATCTGATCAGAAAGTGGCGTCAGCCCATCCTCGCGGTTACCTGCGGATGGTTTGTTCTTTTTACGGTTGTCGGACCGGTGCGGCCGGCGGCGGCTTTTTCGGTGGGCGAGGAGAAGGAGGTTGGCGAGCAGCTGCTCGCCATCGTCCGCAAGGAATTCAAGGTTATCGATGCCCCCGACGTGGTGCAGTATGTCAACCGGGTCGGCGGCAACATCTTGCGGGCGGCCGGCCCACAGTTTTTTAATTATCATTTTTTTGTGATCAAAAACAAGGAGTTCAACGCCTTTGCGGCCCCCTCCGGGATGATCTTTATCCATTCCGGGCTGATCAAGACCATGGCCACCGAGGGGGAACTGATGAGTGTTGTCGCCCACGAGGTAGGGCATGCCGCCAGTCGTCATATCGCCGACCGGATCGAGAAATCCACCAAGATCAATGCCGGAACCGCCGCCATGGCCCTGGCCGGCATCCTCATGGGGGCCGGGCCGGTATCCGAGGCGGTGGTCGTCGGCTCGCTGGCCGCCGGCACCACCATGAATCTCAAGTTCAGCCGACAGGACGAGGAAGAGGCGGACCGCCTGGCCTATAAATACATGCGTGAGCTCGATCGGAATCCGTCGTCCATGGTGAGCATGCTGCAGAAGATGTACCGCATAGACCGTTATCGGCAGGGGCAGGTGCCGGCGTACCTGCTCACCCATCCGCAACCAGCCCTGCGAATGGGCTATGTGCAGAATCTGTTGCAGATGGATGGCACCGTCGCGTATCCGTCCGAGGATCAGTTTGCCTTTCGCCGCATCAAATGCCGGATCCTTTCCATGAGTGAAGAGCCATCCGCCTTGTTGCCGGTGTATCTGCGTGAGGCAGACGATCCCGAACTGGATGCCGATCGGCGGGCGATGGCGTGGTATGGTGTGTCCCTGGCGCAACTCGCCAATGCCGATTTTGACGGCGCCCTCTCCTCACTGGCGAAGGTGATCGCCAAATATCCCAACCAACATATTTTGCAGACCGATTTAGGTAATATCCACTTTGAGGCCGGACATTATGAAAAGGCCTTGGAAATCTTCCAGAAAACCTTTGCGACAGCCCCCGACTGCCTGCACACCAAATATTATCTGGCCCGCTCCCTGCGCAAGGCCGGGCGCTTGCCGGAAGCCGCGCGCCTGTACGATGAACTGCTGGTCGTGATGCCGGATAACGTCGATCTGCATCTGCAGTTGGGGCGGATCAAGGCCGAGATGGGTGAGATGGCTTCGGGCTATTATCACCTCGGCGCCTATCATTGGTATGACGGCAACGTGGAGATGGCCAAACGCCATTTGCGGCAGGCCGTCGAGCTGGCAAAAAAGGACAGCGAGGAGAAGAGGGCCGCGGACGAACTGCTGGCCACCATTGCCAGGGTAGAAAAGATGAAGTAGGCGCGGGCCGCGAATCTCAGCCGTAAGGGGGCGGGGGATTACTTCTTGGTGCGGATCTTGCGCAGGGCCATGACCGCGAAATCGCGGAACAGGCGGGTGGCCTTGATTCTGCTCTCGTCGAGTTTGGGGCGGCCGGCTTTGCGGTCGAGGTATAAAAGCCCGATCGGTTTCTTGTCGAGACAGATGGGGAAGAGGTAGACGGTTCTTCCCTTGACGAGATAGCGCAGGTCATCGGGAAAGGCGCCGCTGGCGTTGGCCGGAATGGCCATGTCCTTTCCCTGTTTGAGGGCGCGGGGGATGGCGTAATCGGGATTGGCCAGATCGTGCTTGAAGCCGCTGACGCCGTTGGGGTCGATGTCGCCGAGGCCAAAGCGCCCGACCAGGGTGATGCTGGTCGGCTGGATGCTGACAATGGCGAGGATGATGCGGTCGAAGCCGATGCCTCTGTACAGACCTTCCAGCAGGTTGG
>JAOUHH010000047.1 GCA_029865195.1 Desulfobulbaceae bacterium | reverse complement strand
ACAACCACATCATTTTTACTGGTATTACATTATCGCTAATCAGAAAATTTCTCCAGCATAAACGCCGCCACAGCGCGACAAAATGGACCTGCGCCCAAGTTGTCGCCATGGCGAATGACGCGGCAGCGAAAGACCGCCGGAGCAAAAATATTCCCCCAGTGCCGCAAGCACACCGGCAAAGGTCCGTCAATACGCAAAAAATACGGGATAACACCCATTCCACTTTTCCGGTTTCTACGCTAGCATACTTTGTGGTAAGTTTTCGCGTTAGGAATATGCCCCTTGACGACTCACGCCGGACCGCGTCCAGCCTGCCCGGCCGGCCACTCATCCCAGCAAGGTTACCTCAAGCCCCCCGCATGAAAAAAGCGCTTCTCGCCATCCTGCCGCTTTTCCTTCTCCTGCCCAATGCGGTTTTCGGTGATGATCTTCTCGTCGTCATGGATGCGGAACGCCCCCATTACCAGCAGGTGTTGCAGGGATTCATGAGTGTCTGCGCTTGCGGGACCGCTCCGCCCGGAGGCGTCAAGAGCATTCAGCCCGTCACCCTCCACCGGCTTATTCTCGACGACAAAAACGAGGAGGCGATCACCGCGTCCATCAGAAACGTCCGCCCTGACCTGATCCTGGCCATCGGCAACCGCAGCCTGCAGGCGGCGATGCGGGTACCCGAGGTACCCATTGTCTACCTGCTGGTCGCCAATCCGCAACGCCTTGTCGGCAAACGCGAGAACATCACCGGCATCGAACTCCGCCTTCCTGCCGACCGGCAATTCGAGGCCATCCGCAAGCATCTGCCAACTGTGAAGCGACTGGGGGTGATCTACGATCCGGCCCGAACCGGCAATCTTGTAGCCGAGGCCAACATCGCCGCCCCCAGACATCTTCTCTCGCTGGTCGCAAGCCCGGTCAACGGCCGGAGTGATATCGCCAAACAGCTGACCACCTTGCGCACGGCACGGATAGAAGGAATCTGGATGCTCCCCGACATAACGGTGCTGGAGCCGACAATCCTGCAAGACCTCCTGCTCTTCTCCCTTGAAAACAAGATACCCCTCATCTCCTTTGCCGACAGATACCTGCAAGCCGGCGCCGCGGTCTCCATCACCTTCGACATGACCTCAATCGGTGCCGAGGCCGGGAAGATGGCGAATGCCATCCTCGGCGGGACGCCGATCGCCGCTATCCCGCCGCGACCGGCGCAGCGGGCCACTGTCAAGCACAACCCGCTGATCGTCAAAAAGCTCGGGGTAATCTTCATCGAAAATGGCCAGACGGGGGTGGGCAAATGAGAAAAAACCATCCACTCCAGAGATTGCGGCGCCATTTCCTCAACAAGATCCTTGCCTCCTTCGCCGTCGTTATCATCATCATTGTCGGTTTCACCAACCTTCTCATCCTGCAACGGGAACGCCTCACCTTGACCGACAACCTGATCATCCAGGGTGAACGCACCGCCACCTTTCTCGCCCAGACGGCGCGCATCGGCGTCTACACCGAAAACAGCGGGCAACTCCAGCCGCAGGTGGCCGCCATGCTGGAACAGCACGGCGTGCTCGCCGCCGCCATCTTCTCTAAAAACGGCAGACTGCTGATCAAACGCGAACATCGCGACGAGGCCAAAAAACTTGGCCTCCCGACCTTCATCGATAAGGAAATCCCGCAACCGAAACCACAACTCAACGCCTCGGCCACCCAGACGATTGCTCACGAATATGACGACTTCTTCCTTTTCTGGGCTCCCGTTATCTTCACCACCGGCGGCTTTGAAAGCGAGGAAGAACTCTACTTCCCTGTCGATCCGGCCCGCCAACGGCAAGAGATCATCGGCATGACGGTGGTGGTCATCTCCAAACATGACCTCAAACACCAGGTACAAAGCGTCCTGCTGAGCACCATCTTCGGCTCCATTATCCTCTCGATTCTCTGCTACACGCTCCTGCACTTTATCCTGCGCTACTTCACCAGGCCGTTGGTTAATCTAATGGAGGAGATCAACACCTTCGGGGTCACCACCACCACCCGCTACGATGACCTGGGCGTGCTCACCGACACCTATTCTGCCATCGTCGAGGCCCTCACCGACTCCTTTGAAACCATCCACGGGATGAAAAAAGAGCTGGAGGTCAAGGTGGCCGAACGTACACGCGAACTGGCGTCCACCAACGCCGCCCTGGCAGAGCGGCAAAAGGGGTTGGAAGAGAGTTTGCACCAACAGGCGCAAACCTTGCGGGAGTTGCAGGAGACCCAGGCGCACCTGGTCCAGTCCGAAAAGATGGCGGCGCTGGGCCAGGTGGTCGCCGGGGTCGCCCACGAGGTCAACAACACCGTCAACTTCATCTCCAACGCCCTGCCGGTTCTGCAACGTCGGATCGCCGCACTGACCGAGGCAGGGGACCCCGGTCCCGAAAAAGCGAAAGGAGACCGGCAAGCCCTGCTTGAGCAAATCAACACCCTGATCGTCAATATCGACGAAGGCACCAAACGCACCTCCGAAATCGTTCGCGATCTGCAGGATTTCTCCCGGTCGGACGCGTCCGGGGTTCGTAGTTTTTCAATCCACGAAGGGCTGGACAGCACCCTGGCCATTATCCACCCGGAATACCGCAAACGGATCAACATCACCAAGGTCTACGCCAAGGATATGCCGCAAATCATCTGCAACCCCGGCCAGATCAATCAAGTTTTCATGAACGTACTCCTGAACGCCTTTCAGGCCATCCCCGGCGACGGAAACGTCTGGATCAGCACCGGTCACGACAAAACCGCGATACGCATCAACATCAAGGACGACGGCCCCGGCATCGCCGATGCGGTCATCCCGAAGATCTTCGATCCGTTTTTCACCACCAAGGAGGTGGGGAAAGGAACCGGCCTGGGACTCGGCATCTGTTATCAGATCATCACCAAGCACCACGGAGAAATAAGGGTTCAAGGCAACGAGGGCCGCGGCGCGGAATTTGAAATCATCCTGCCGCTGGCGCCACCGGAACAGATAAACACCACAACCGAGGACGCCGCCGCGCCATCACGCCCCGCGCCGCAGCGATGGGATACCCATGCCGCATAACATCTCTTTCCCAGAAGCCCCCAACTCCACCGCCGGCGAAATCGTCAAACTCCTCTACGTCGACGACGAACCGGTCAACCTCTCCAACTTCTCAATGGTCTTTGAGGATGAGTTTACCGTGCTCACCGCCTCCTCCGGCGACGAGGCATTGAAAATCTTCCGTGACGAAAACGATATCGCCATCGTCGTCGCCGACCAGCGCATGCCGGGGATGAGCGGCGTTGAACTGCTGGAGCGGCTGCGCAGATACGACCCGGACACCATCCGCATCATCCTCACCGGCTATACCGACGCCGACGACATCGTCGATGCCATCAACCGCGGCAACGTCTACCAATACGTCCTCAAGCCCTGGCGGGAAGACCCCCTGCGGATAACCCTGCACCGCGCCCTTGAAACCTACCGTCTGCAAAAGGAAAACAAGCTGCTCAGCCGACGCCTGCTGCAGGTGGCGGAAGAAGAACAGAAACGCATCGCCCGCAACCTGCACGACGATTTCGGCCAGGTGCTGCCCACCTTGCGCTACGCGGTGGAGAAAATAAGAGGCTCGGTCACAGACATGGTGCCGCAGCTGGCAGCGGAATTCGACACCGTCAACCGGCTGATTGAAAGGCTTGGCGACATCAGCCGCGCCGCCGCCACCGCCCTGCGCCCGGACATCCTCGACCGGATGGGCCTGCTGGCGACCATGGAGTGGGCGATCAAGGATTTCCACAACCGCCACCCCGAGATCGACGTCGAATTTGAGGTCATCGGTCAGGAAAAGCCTTTTCTGCCCGAGGTTGAGACCACCCTCTTCCGGGTATTCCAGGAATCGTTCAACAACATCGCCAAACATGCCAAAGCGACCAAGGTCGAGGTAGCGATGACCTTCATGCATCCGCAAGTGATCCTGGCCATCCGCGACAACGGCGTCGGCTGCGACCTGACCAATCAGCCCGTCGGCCGCGCCGACGGCTCCGGGGTCGGCTTGCGGGGGATGCGGGAGCGGGTCAGCTCGGTCAACGGCACCTTGACAATCCGTTCAAAACTGGGCATGGGTACATTAATCAGGGCTGAACTGCCCCTTCAGGAAGGATTGAAACCATGAAAAAGATTACCGTCGCCATCGCCGATGATCACGCCATCGTCAGAACCGGCGTCCGTCAGTTGATCAACGAACAACCCGACATGGAGGTGGTCGCGGAAGCGCCGGACGGTCAGGGCCTGCTCAAGAAGATCAAGGCGCTGCGCCCGGCGGTGGCGGTTCTCGACATCTCGATGCCAAAGCTGAGCGGCCTGGAGCTGATCAAGCTGATCAAGGACGGTTCCCCGGACACCCAGGTAGTGATGCTCTCGATGTTCAAGAAAGAGGCTTATGCCCACCAGGCCCTTTCACTCGGCGCCATGGGCTACGTGCTTAAAACCGCGCCCGGCAGCGAATTGATCGAAGCGATCCATAACGCCTGCAAGGGGCAATTCTATCTGAGCCACGAGATCAACGCCCAGATCATCCACAGCTACCTCAACGAAGATAAAACAGACAGCCGCAAGCGCTCGTTGAGCAAATACGATCTCCTCTCGGAGAGGGAACAACAGGTGTTCCGGCTGGTGGTGGACGGCAACTCCACCCGTCAGATCGCGGAAATCCTCTGCGTGAGCCCCAAAACGGCCGAAAAACACCGCTCCAACATCATCAAGAAGCTGGGGATCAGCGACACCATGTCGATGCTCAAGTACGCGGTTAAAATCGGCATTGCCGACCCGGAGATATGGTCAGACTGACCATCGGGCCGGGAGATAAGCAAACCTTGACCGACACTACTGCCGCAACCAGCGGCGCACCAACTCCTTGGCGCGCTCGGGATCGCTCTGGGCCAGCCGGCTGATCTTTTCCTGATCGGAGAGGGTGGGCTTTCGGCCGCCCAGCGAGGCCTCCAGTTCCTCGGCCAGGGCGTCGATCTCCTTCTTCGACAACGGAGCTTGCGCCCGCCCGCTGCCGCCGCGACCAGCCGTGCCGCCTTTCTTCGGTGGAGTGCCCAACAATTTCAGCAGCGGCCGCACCACGAACAGCATTACTAGCAATCCCCCCAGCAGAATCGCCAACGGCTTGCCGAATACCTCACAAAACGCAATCAACTGTTCCATACACACCCCGCTTCAGCCGCGAAACGGCCTTTACCTTGTTCACGCCCCGCCATGCCGCACTCGGGTGCCTTTGCCGGTGGGCTAAAATCATAAATATGTTCGCAATTTTTTAACACAAAAAAAAGGGTTTACGGAAAACTCCGTAAACCCTTTAGATAAAATTGGTCGGGACGAGAGGATTCGAACCTCCGACCCCTTGAACCCCATTCAAGTGCGCTACCAGACTGCGCTACGTCCCGACCGAATCTTTGTTACTCAGATCACATTTGCCACCCAAGCCACTCCTGCACTCTTCCGGCGACCTGTATGTAGCATGCACCGACCGGCCTGTCAAGATCATCCTGGCCCACCGGCGACAAAACTGTTTATTCCTTCTCCAGCAGTGCCTTCAAGGCGACAAGTTCCGCCTTGAGTCCCCTGACGAAATCGGCGTCCTCGCGAAAATCCGACTTCGTGGCAACGACATCGCTCTTGCCCTTGGCCAAGGCCTTCTTGGCCCCGGCGATGGTAAAGCCCTCGCCATGCAGCAGCTGCTTGATGCGGAGGATGGTCTCCACATCGACGCGACGGAAGAGGCGCTGCCGTGAACCGGCCCGCTGGGGTCGAATCTCCTTGAACTCTCCCTCCCAGTAGCGCAGCACATGCGGCTCGACGCCGGTGATCTCGCTCACCTCGCCGATCTTGAAGTACTGCCGGTCAGGGATATCCACTTTGCCGTCGATTGCTTTGCCCTCCATTGCCGCCTCCGGCCGCACAAGCAAAACCGTGGGCCGCTTATTTGTTCAACTTCTCCCGCAACCCCTTGCTGGGCTTGAAGGATATCATGGAACGGGGCGCGATGTCCATGGTCTCGCCGGTGCGCGGATTGCGGCCGACCCGCTGCGATTTGTCCCGCACCGTGAAGGTCCCGAACTGGACGATCTTCACAGGCTCTTCCTTGAGGAGACTCTTCTTCAGGGTCGAAAAAACCGAATCCACCAGATCGGCGGCGCTGCGCTGGGAAAAACCCATGGTTTCATGGATGGATTTCGCCAGATCCTTACGTGTAATATTTGATCGTTTCATCTTTCCTTCCTAAGCATCCCGCAGTCGGGCGCCAAAACGGTTTTGCATCATGTCGATGATCCGCTGATGCACCGCGCCAACGGTTTCATCATCAAGGGTACGGTCCTCGGCGCGGTAGGTGACGGCAATGGCCACGCTTTTCCGCCCTGCATCAATATTCTTGCCACGATAGATATCAAAAATTTCCGCATGCCGGATCAGCGGATCAAAGCCATCGGCGATGGCGGCAAGCATTTCGCCGCCGCCGACCCGCTCGTCGACGATCAGGGCGATGTCCCACTGCACGGCCGGAAATTTCGGCAGCGGCGCAAATACCTTGGGCGCGGCAACCATCCCCGCCATGGCGTCCAGGTCAAGGGCAACGAAGTAAGCGTCCTGCTTGATCCCGAATCGCTTCAGCATCTTCGGCTCGAGCTGCCCGAAACGCCCCACCGTTTTCCCGTCCGCAACCAACCGCACCGCCGCCTCGGCAACCGCGTAGGGAGGCGCTGCCGGATCGAGCTCGGCACACACCGCCCCGGCAAGCCGCATATCGGCAAGCACGGAATCCACTAGCCCCTTGGCATCATAGATATCGACCAGGGCATCGCCGTGGTACAGACGCGGTGCGCCGGGATGGCGACGGCCGCTCATCACCACCGCCAGTTCGGTCACCTCGACGGGCTGGGTGTGCAGGTCCTGATGGTGAAAGACCTTGCCGATTTCAAAGAGCCGCACATCGGACTGCTGGTGATTGATGTTGCGGCGGAGATTTTCGAGAAGGCCGGGGAGCAGGTGCGAGCGCATGACGCTCTGCTCCTCGCTCAACGGGTTCAACAGCGGCACCACCTTGCGGGCCGGATCATCGCCGGCCAACCCCAGCAAATCGAAATGGCGGGGGGTGACGAAGCTGTAGTTGATCGCCTCAAAGCAGCCCATGCCGGTAAGCTGGGTGATCAACCGCTTGCGCAGACCGCGGGCGGTGTCGGCTTCGGGAAAGCGCATCGGCACGGTGGGCAGGGTGGAAGGTATCTCGTTGTAGCCGTGTAGGCGGGCGACCTCTTCGATGAGATCGATCTCGCGCTCGAGATCGACCCGGAAGGTGGGCACCGTGACGACAACGGTATCGCCATCGCGGTTGACGGCCGGGATCTCGATGCCGTTCAACAGGGCACAGATCGCCTCGGCGGTAAAGGTCATGCCGATCAGATCGTTGGCCCGCTGCACCCGCAAGGTAAGCTCCCTGGGTTGCGGCAGGGCGCCGCACAGATCAAAGCCGCCCTCGACCACGGCCCCGCCTGCGGTTTCGAGGATCAAGCGCACCGCCCGCTCCAGGGCAAAGGGGATGCCCTGCGGATCGACGCCGCGCTCGAAACGATAGGAGGAGTCGGAGTTCATATTCAGGCGGCGGGCGGCGCGGCGGATGCCCACCGGCTCGAAATAGGCGCTTTCAAGCAGGATATCGACGGTGGCGTCATCCACCTGCGAATCACGGCCGCCCATCACCCCGGCCACGGCCGCGGGCTTGTCGGCGTCGCAGATCACCAGGGTCTCGGGATCAAGCTCGCGTTCTACATCGTCCAGGGTGACGATCTTTTCCCCGGCGCGTGCCTTCCGAACCACGATCCTGCCGCCGGCAAGCTTGGCGAAATCAAAGGCGTGCAGGGGCTGGCCATACTCCAGCATCACCAGGTTGGTGACGTCGACCACGTTGTTGATCGGCCGCAAACCAACCGCCAGCAACAGACGCTTCAACCACCAGGGGGAGGGGCCGATCTTGACGCCGCAGATCAACCGCGCCGCATAGCGGGGGCAATCTTCAGCCGCCTGCACCTCCACCGCAAAGGGCAGATCGCCACCGACAAGTACCGGCAGGGGGCCGGCAACCGGCGGCGTCAACCTCTTGCCGACAAAGCCGCCGACCTCGCGGCCGATGCCGAGAACGCTGGCGCAGTCGGCACGGTTGGGGGTGAGATCCACCTCAACCATGGTGTCTTTGAGGGCCAGCACCTCCACCAGCGGGCTGCCGATGGGCAGGTCGTCGGGAAGCTCGATGATCCCGGCATGGGCGTCGCCGATGCCAAGCTCCTTGGCCGAACAGAGCATGCCGTCCGATTTCTCGCCGCGCAGCTTGGCGGGCTTGATCTTGAAGCCGCCGGGCATGGTCACCCCAGGCAGGGCAATGGCGGTTACCAAACCGGCCCGGACATTGGGGGCGCCGCAGACCACCTGCCGGCTGTCGCCGTCACCGGCGGTCACCTGACAGACCGTGAGCTTGTCGGCATTGGGATGCGGGGCCACACTCACCACCCTGGCGACGACAATATCGTCGATGTCGTGACAGAGCGGTTCCACCGCATCCACCTCGAGCCCGGCCATGGTCAACCGGTCGGCAAGCGCGGCCGGCGTCAGTCCCGAATCGATATACTGTTTGAGCCAGTTGAGGGTGAACTTCATGAGTATCTCTGCGAGCGTTTCGTTTGAGGTTCCGGGCCTGCGGTCCCCGCGTGCCCGAGATCAGGCAACCGCGGTGAAGCGCCTGTCAGAACTGCGACAGGAAGCGCAAATCGTTTTCGTAATAGAGACGGATATCGGTGATCCCGTACTTGAGCATGGCTATCCGCTCGATGCCGAGTCCGAAGGCAAAGCCGCTGTACTGTTCGGAATCATAGCCGACCTTGGCAAAAACGGCCGGATCGATCATGCCGGCGCCGAGGATCTCGAGCCAACCGGTCTGCTTGCAGACCCGGCACCCCTTGCCGCCGCAGATCACGCAGCCGATATCAACCTCGGCACTGGGCTCGGTGAAGGGGAAGAAGCTGGGCCGGAAGCGGATGGCGGTGTCGCTGTGAAACATCTTGGCGATAAAGACCGACAAAACGCCCTTGAGGTCGGCGAAAGAAACCTTGCGGTCGACCAGAAAGCCTTCCACCTGATGAAACATGGGGGTGTGGGTGATGTCGGAGTCACAGCGGTACACCTTCCCGGGCGCGATCATCCGCAGGGGCGGCTGCTGCTCGGTCATGGCCCGGATCTGCATGGGCGAGGTGTGGGTGCGCAGGAGCAGCGAATCGCTGACGTAGAAGGTGTCGTGCATATCCCGGGCCGGATGGTGGGGCGGGATATTGAGCGCTTCGAAGTTATAGAAGTCGGTTTCGACGTCAGGCCCTTCGGCCACCGTGAAGCCGAGGCCCTCGAAGATACCGCAGACCTCTTCCATCACCTGGGTGACGGGGTGCGGTCTCCCACAGGGCTCGGTCCGGCCGGGCAGGGTAAGATCCAGGCGCGGGCCGCTGCCACCGACATTGCCACCGCCCAACTCCTCGAGCCGGGCGGCAAAGGTGAGCTCCAACTCCTGCCTGATATCGTTGGCCAGCTTGCCAAGGCGAGGACGGTCCTCGGCCGACGCCTGCCCAAGCTGGCGCATCACCGACGTGAAAAGCCCCTTGCGTCCGAGATACTTGACGCGAAAGGGCTCCAGTTCATCCTTGCCCGAGGCGGCCAGTGCTGCAACGGCCTCTGCCTTCAGGCGGAGTAATTCTTCTTCCATGACAAAAAGCGGACCGTTCAGTGCCGCCCGATCAGGACAGCTTCTCGGCGGCGATCTGTGCTACTTTGGTGAAGGCCTTGAAATCGAGAATAGCCATGTTGGAAAGAACCTTGCGGTCCAGTGCCACATCGGCCTTCTTGAGCCCGCCCATCAACTTGCTGTAGGAGGTGCCGGCCATTTTGGCGGCGGCGCTGATCCTGGCGATCCACAGCTTCCGGAAGTCACGCTTCCGCTGACGACGGTCGCGGTAGGCAAAACAAAGGGCGCGATCAACCGCCTCGGAGGCGGAACGGATCAGCCGGCTGCGGCCGCCGCGAAAACCCTTGGCCAAATTCAGTACCTTGTTTCTTCTCCGACGGGCCTTAAATCCACGTGTTACCCTGGGCATTGCAATCTCCTCAAACGTTTGCAGCGACGCCTGCGCGTCGCCACGGTCTTTCAATATTCTTACACTTGACTCTTACTGTTACAATCAGTCCTGCGCCGGCAACGGCTTACAGGTAGGGCAGAATCCGCCGAACACCCTTGAGATTGGAACCGTCGACAAGGCCGTCCTGGCGCAGTTTACGCTTCCGCTTGGTGCTCTTCTTGGTAAGGATGTGGCTGGTGAAGGCCTTGCTCCGGGTGATTTTTCCGGAACCGGTCTTCTTGAAGCGCTTGGCAGCCCCTTTGTTGGTCTTCATTTTCGGCATGACTTGATCTCCTTAATACTTACGGGCGCCTACGGTATCGCTTATTGCCAAAGGCACCCTTGCAGATATGACTCATATTTCAATCTTGGTCGCGGCCCCGCCACTCTCAGGACTTGGGCCCGAGGAACATCGCCATCTGCCGTCCCTCCATGGTCGGGAACTGCAGGATCACGCCGATATCGGCTACCGCCGCGCCAACCTTGTTCAAAACCTCGCGGCCGAGGGTATCGGCATATATTATCTCACGGCCACGGAAACGGAGGGTAACCTTGACCTTGTTTTTCTGTTCAAGAAACTTACGGATATTCTTTACCTTGAAGTTCAGATCGTGGGTTTCGGTCTTGGGGCGGAGCTTGATCTCCTTCACCTCGACGACGGTCTGCTTCTTTTTGGCCTCTTGCTGTTTCTTGCTCAACTCATAGCGATATTTGCCGTAATCCATGATCCGGCAAACCGGCGGCTCGGCGGTGGGGGAAACCTCCACCAGATCAAGCCCGGCTTCCTCGGCTTTCGCCAGTGCAACGGCCACCGGCAGAATGCCAAGCTGTTCGCCCTCTTCGTCGATGACCCGGACCTGCTCGGCCCGTATCATCTCGTTGATGTTGATCCGCGCTTCGCGCCCGCCCTTCTCGCTCTTTTTCTTGCCTTTAATACCACTACCTCCCCAATAACGAGTGACGTATCTCTCAAGCCACGGTTGAGGCCGGCCCCATGGACGCGACGCTCTCTTCCTTGACTCTTGCAATCAGATCAGCGATGGACATCGGATCGAGATTCTTCCCGTCCCGCAAACGGACCGTTACCTGTCCGTTCTCCATCTCCTTGTCGCCGACAATCACCATATAAGGCACCTTGGCCAGCTGCGCCTCACGGATCTTGAAATTGAGCTTCTCGTTGCGGTCATCCTTTTCCACCCGCACCCCGGCCGCCCGCAACTGGCGATACACCTCCGCGACATAGCCCAACTGATCGTCGGTGATGTTCATGATCCGCGCCTGCACCGGTGCCAGCCACATGGGGAAGGCGCCGGCATAGTGCTCGATAAGGACCCCGAAGAAGCGCTCCAGCGACCCCATCAGGGCGCGGTGGATCATGATCGGCTGATGGTCCTTGCCGTCCTCGCCGGTATAGGCGATCTCAAAGCGCTCGGGCAGGTTGAAGTCGACCTGAATGGTCGAACACTGCCAGGCGCGGCCGAGGACGTCGCGAATCTTGATGTCGATCTTGGGGCCGTAAAAAACGCCTTCGCCGGGATCGATCTCGTAGGCCAGGCCCTTCTTTTCCAGGGCCAGCTTCAAGGCCTCGGTGGATTTGTGCCAGTGCTCATCGCTGCCGACATATTTTTCCGGCCGCGTGGAAAGATAGACATCATACTCTGTAAAGCCGAACGATTGCAAGACCCTGAGATTAAGATCGAGAATATTAAATATCTCGTCCTCAAGCTGCTCGGGCCGACAGAAGATATGCGCGTCGTCCTGGGTAAAGCCGCGCACCCGCATCAGGCCGTGCAGGGCGCCGGTTTTTTCGAAGCGATACACCGTGCCCAACTCACACCAGCGGATGGGGAACTCCCGGTAGCTTCTCTTGCGTGACTTATAGATGCCGATATGAAAGGGGCAGTTCATCGGCTTCAGCTGGTAGCTGACGTCCTCGATGTCGATGGACGAGAACATGTTCTCGCCGTAAAAATCGAGATGCCCGCTGGTCTTCCACATATCGATCTTGGCGATGTGCGGGGTACAGACCAACTCGTAGTCGTGCCGGTAATGCTCTTCCTTCCAGTAATCCTCGATCAGCTTGCGGAGCAACGCCCCTTTCGGCTGCCAGAGGATAAGGCCCGGTCCCACCTGATCCTGAATGGTAAAGAGCTCAAGCTCCTTGCCGATCCGGCGGTGATCCCGCTTCTTGGCCTCTTCCAATTGATGGAGATACTGCTTGAGGGCCTTGGCGTCAAAGAAGGCGGTCCCGTACAACCGCTGCAACATGGGCCGTTTTTCATCACCCCGCCAGTATGCGCCCGCCACCCGCGTCAGCTTGCAGGCGTTAAGCAGGCCGACGTGGGGCAGATGCGGCCCGCGGCAGAGATCGACGAATTCGCCGACCTGATAGAGGGTGACCGTCTTCTCGCCCAGATCGCGGATCAGCTCAACCTTGTAGGTCTGCCCGTTCGCCTCGAAGAGCTTGATCGCCTCGGCGGCGTCAACGGTGGTCCGGACAAACGGGGCGTTGCTGGCGACGATCTCCTGCATCCGCGCCTCAATCCGCTCGAAATCGTCAGGCGAGAAGGAATTGTTGAGATCGAAATCATAATAGAAGCCGTCGGCAATGGCCGGGCCGATAGCCACCTTGACATCCTTGCCGTACAGATCCACCACCGCATGGGCCATCAGATGGGCCGCGCTGTGGCGCA
>JAOUHH010000046.1 GCA_029865195.1 Desulfobulbaceae bacterium | reverse complement strand
GGAGAAGTATGTAGACTGTGGAGGGAGCTGTAGATCGGTTGGTGTCGCAAATGGTTAATTGTCCATGGTGTCCGGAAGGATTTTGTGCCGCGGGCGGAGATTGTCGAGGAGCGAGGCGGTGATGATCAAGGCGATGCCCAGCCACTCGTGGGCGGCGACGGCTTTGCCGGACCAGAGGGCAAAGGAGAGGGCGCCGACCACGATCTCGAAGAGCATCAGGATGTTGACCCGGTAGCTTTCTATCCGGGTGAGGCTGAAGAGGATGGCGAGCGAGGCGGTACCCTGCATGCCGACGGCGAAGAAGATCAGCAGCGGCAGCCAGAGGTGCAGTTGACTCCAGTCAGGTGCTGGCGGGTTGAAGAGGAGGATGCCGATCAGGGCGGTGAGCGCCGCGCCCAGCCAGTGGATGACGGTGAGCGCCCAGCTTGGGGTGTCGGAGCTCAGTTGCAGACCCACCACCGAGACGGCAAAGGCGATGCCCGCAAACAGCGCGCAGGTGTCGCCCCCATTCCAGCTTGGACCGCCGGCTTGGTGGAAGCCCAGCAGGATGTAGGCGCCGGCCAGCGAGACCGCGATCATCAGGAGCTTGCGGGGGGTAATGCGGCTGGTGCCGATCAGCCGGCCACCGATCAGGTTCCAGATCGGCGAGAGATAGAAGAGCATCAGGGCGCGGACCACGGTGGTCTCGGTGAGGGCGACGAAGAAGAGCAGGTTGGTCAGCCCGCCGAAGATGATCAGGAGTAAAGCCGGGCCGAGCGAAAGCGGGCAGCGGCCGCGACGGTTGTGGATAATCACCGGGATAAGGCCCGCGCCGCCGATCAGCCCGAAGACCAGCAAGGTGGCCCAAAGACCGGTGACGCCCAAGGCGCTCAGCCGGTCGAGCGGCAGCCAGAACAACCCCCAGAGGGTGGCGCCGGCAAGGGCGGCGAGGATGGCTGGCAGTTCTTTCTGGGGCATGGCGATAAGCCTTTATCGCGTAGCGGCGATGGGGTTCAGGAAACAGCGGGAGTTTTTCAGCCGGCCATTGGCGGGAGGTTTCCCTGCATTGTAACCGATCAATGCAGGGAAGCGGAGTGGACTCTATCATAAGAGTCGCGCATGAGGCAATGTTTCGAGTCGGTTACGCGGGATTGTGCATGGAGGAGATGAATTTAGTGACCAACGCCGGATCAAACTGCGTCCCTGCATTCTTTTGGATCTCAGCCAGCGCCTGTCCGCGGGTCAGACTTTTTCGGTATGGACGGTCGGAGGTCATGGCATCGTAGCTGTCGGCAATGGCGATAATGCGTGACATGAGCGGGATGTTCTCCCCCTTGATCCCGGATGGATAGCCGTTGCCGTCAAACCGTTCGTGGTGATGGCGAATGACCTTTGAGATGGTTAACCCTTTTGCATCGCCGGCAATTGGCTGCAAGATATGCGCGCCACGGTCGGGATGGTTTTTAATGATGCCGAATTCAGCAGTCGAAAGAGCGGCGGGTTTTGCCAGGATATTATCCGGGACCCCGATCTTGCCGATGTCGTGCAGCATGCCGCAGA
Organism: Desulfobulbaceae bacterium; assembly: GCA_029865195.1. Lineage (GTDB taxonomy): Bacteria > Desulfobacterota > Desulfobulbia > Desulfobulbales > UBA5123 > UBA5123. The sequence continues at coordinate 11,523 of JAOUHH010000046.1, read as the reverse complement.
GTCGTAAGAGTTCAAGATCCACATCCACGTCGCTCAGTTGGTGCGCGAGTTGGAGCGAGAGATCGGTAACTCTTTTGGAGTGACCATGGGTATACAGATCCTTTTCCGACAGGGAAATAGCCAGGGATTCAACGAGACCCAGAAAAGAGCGTTTTTCTTGTTCCTTGGCCTGCTGGAGGTCGTTGACAAGGCGTCTTTCCCTGAAGATGCGCTGGAGTTTGGTTTTCAGTTCGTCGAGGGTAAACGGTTTTTCAATAAAGTCAGAGGCGCCCGCCTCCATGATGTGTGAAAAGCAGTGGGACTTGTCCTGTCCGGAAATAACCAGGACATCGGTAAATGGTTGATGTTTTGTGATGTTCTGGAGCAGTTCGATCCCGTTCATCTTGGGCATGAGCAGGTCGGTGATGACAACCCCATACGGGCGATTGTGTAACAACTCCATGGCTTCCATGCCGTCCTGGGCCTGATCCGCTTCCAGTCCGAAGGCGGCAATCTGTCGATTGAGAAGACGAAGAGCGCTTGCATCATCATCGACCAACATGATTCGTTCCGAAAAGCTCGAGAGATCGTGTGTCGTACGGTGCATGGCTACACTCTTGGGGAAGTGGCAAGGGGTATTCGGCAAAAGGCCGCTCAGTTGGCCGGAAAAGGGTTGCAATCTAAGTCTTGCTGTATCTTGCAACCCTTTCCCGGCCTCTTGGTCTGCGTTGATTAAATCGCTCAGAAATCCTGGAAGTTGTCGTCGTCAAGCGGGATCGCCTGCGTGGCGAGGGCCAGCTTCGCTTGTGGTCTCGGCGTTAATAACTTCTTATTGGACTCGCTGTCGGCGACCAGGGTCCGGCGCTGGGCAACAACAGGGACGGAGCGTTGTGACTCCTGGCGGCTGCGGCCCGTCATCATGGTAGCGAGATCAGCGACGGCGCCCCGCAGGGTTGCGGCCTGGGCGCTCAACTCTTCGGAGGCGCTTGCCGATTCTTCGGCACTGGCCGCGTTTTGCTGCACCACCTTGTCCATTTCCGACATGGCACTGTTGAGTTGGCCGACCCCTTGACTCTGTTCGTTGGATGCCGCGGATATCTCGTCGACTAGCTGGGTCACCTTCAGCGAGCTTTCCGCGATCTGGGTAAAGGTGGCGCTGGAGGTGGCGACGAGGGTGTTGCCATCCTTAATCCTGTCTACCGTGTTTTCGATCAGCACCGTGGTGTCGCTGGCGGCTTCCGCCGCCCGCATCGCCAGATTCCGCACCTCATCGGCCACCACCGCGAATCCCGCGCCTGCTTCGCCGGCGCGGGCCGCTTCCACGGCGGCATTCAAGGCCAGCAGGTTGGTCTGGAAGGCGATGGCGTCGATGGTCTTGATGATCTTGGACGTTTCGTCGCTTGAGCGGGTGATGGCCGCCATGGCAGAGGTGAGTTGCGCCATGGTTTGCGACGCGTCCTCAACGATCTTGTTGGTGTCCTTGGCCAGGGTACTGGCATATTTGGCGTTGTCCGAGTTCTGTTTGGTCATCGACGACATTTCTTCCAGGGAGGCGGACGTCTCTTCAAGGCCGGCCGCCTGCTGGTTTGCGCCTTCGGCCAGTTCCTGACTCGTGGAAGAGATCTGGTTGGAAGCAGCGGCAACCTGTTCGGCGCCGTCATCCAGGGTGGTGATGATTTCTCCTAATTTTTTGAGGAGGTCCCTGGTGATGAGTCCGCTTGAGAAAACGGCAAAGGCGATAAAGGCCATGGAGATCGCGCCGATAAGCCAGACTTTGCGCAAAAGCATCTTGGCGGCCACCGATTGGCCAACCACCTCGGCTTCGTCGATTTCCGTAAGCAGCGCCCATGTGGTACCAAATACATTCACCGGGGTGTATACGGAAAGAACCTGATTGCCATTGTAGTCCATGTGGATACCTGCGCCGGTTTCGCCTGCGAGGGCCATCTGGGCAGGTTTGGTATCAACCTTGCCCTTCACCGGGTCGGCAAAGGATGTCAAGACCGTATGGTTTTGCGGGTCGAGAAAGGAGTCGGAGCGCATCAGTTTGTCCTTGCCGACCATGTATGTCTCGCCGGTTTCGCCCATCCCCGTCCGTTCCTGCATGATCTCATTGATATGGACAAGCGGCAACTGCATGGCCATGACGGCGATGATCTCGCCATCCTTTTTCATCGGCGTACCGATAAAGGCCGCCGGCGCGCCGTTTGAAGGAGCATAGGGGGCAAAATCCTGGAAGGAGGTGGCGCCGGTGCTGAGAACGTCGCGCCAGAGAGCGGCCAGCGCGCTGTCTTTGTATTCGCCGTGCGCCAGGTTGGTGCCATTGTCTGCTTCCTTGGCGTAGGTATACATGACGTGACCATGCTTGGCGCAGATGATGAACATGTCATAGTATTCGTAATTTTTGACGTACTCGTCCAGGAACTTGGAATGGTGGCTGGATATCTCTTTATAATCGGCGGTGCTGACGTCGTAGGAGCCGGTGGCCTCCACGTTGGTGGCGATGTGATAGCCGACAAGCTCATCGAACATCAGGGCGGCATCCGAGCTTGCGGCAATGGTTTCGATATCCGCCTTGGTGGTTTTGAAGTAGTCGCTGATGGTATTTTTCTTGATCGCACTGATCGCCTGTAATTGGTCAAACTGGCTGGCGACAAAGGACTGCTTGGCCGTTGCAACCGCGATCACGGCCAGGATCACGAACGGGACAACGGCGACTAACGCGGAAAGGATCGTGTTGAGCCACAGTTTTTTGTTAATGGGGGTTGCCATGGTATCTCTCCTTGGACAGACAGGATTTGTCGGTGTGGTTTCTTTTATGCCGCGTTTTCGAGGTCAGTGCTGGTCGACGGGGTTTGCCAAGAACCGTGATCGTGACCAGTGAGGACCTCTTCGATATTCAGAAGCATTTTGATGGTATTGCCGGTCTTGGCGATGCCCTCGATATAGGTGTTATTCTCAATCCCTGCCCACGCAGGAGGAGGATCAATATTCTCGGGGCGGATGGTTAACACCTCGGAAACGGAGTCGACAATGATGCCCATACTCCTGGCGCCACTCCCCTTTTTACGTTCGATGACGATGATGCAGGTTTTTTCAGAGTGCTGGGTCTCCTCCATGCCGAACTTCAATCGCAGGTCAATAATCGGGATGACCTTGCCGCGCAGATTGATTACCCCCTTGATGAATTGAGGGGTCTGCGGGATGGAAGAGACCGGCATCATGCCAATGATTTCCTTAACCTGGTTGATAAGCAGGCCATACTCTTCCCGAGCCAGGCTGAAGGTCAGGAATTTTCCGCCATCACGGCTGACTTGCTGTTTTGGGAGCGATTGTTCAGTCATGGGTATACCTCTCAATGAGAACGGTTGTTTATGTTAAAAGTGAAAGTTTGTTGGTCTTAGGCTGTGAAATTCGGCGTTTTTTTGGCGCCAAAAATAACCTGCATCAGCGCCTGTGAAACATTGTCGACCTGCTCGGCCATGGCGTGCAGTTCTGCTGCCGCAGAGGCGGATTCTTCGGCATTGGCAGCGTTTTCGTGGGTGCGGCCGTCCAGTTCCTTGATGGACTTGTTGATCTCTTCAACGCCGGCGACCTGGCGCTGGCTGCCGATGGCGACACCCTCCACCAGTTTCACAACCTTATCGATACTGTTTTCGACCTTGCCGAATGATTCACGGGTGGTACCGACCAAGGCGGTGCCATGCTCCAGTCGCTTGACCGTTGTTTCAATGAGGGTTGCGGTCTCTTTTGCCGCCGTGGCGGCCCGGATGGCCAGATTTCGAACCTCGTCGGCCACCACGGCAAAGCCGGCGCCTGCCTCGCCTGCCCTGGCCGCTTCCACCGCTGCGTTAAGGGCCAGCAGATTGGTCTGGAAGGCTATGTCGTCAATGGTCTTGATGATTTTGACGATCTTGTCGCTTTCGGCGGCGATTTCCCGTTGTGAGGTGTTGACCTGATCCATGTAGCTGTTGGCTTCCTGGGTTGCCAGTTCCGCTTCCTGCATCAGTTTGTCGGCCTCAGTAGAATGATTCGCATTCTGGTGGGTCATGCTGGCTATTTCATTCAGGGCGACTGCCGTCTGTTCGAGGGAGGCGGCAGCCACCGTGGAGCCATCGGCAAGAACCTGGCTGGCGCTGGCAATGTGATTGGATGAATGACTCACTTCCCGGGCATTCACTTTGAGGTCGGAGGAAATCTTCTGGATTGGCCGGATAATTTTGTAATTGATGGCCAGCCAGGCGATGACGGTTGCGATAATGGAGATAACAGCCCCGCCCAGCAGGAGCATCTTGAGTATAAGTACCTTTCTTTTCCCTGCGGCTTCGTACATGCCGACGGCCGTATTCATTTCCTTGAGCAGGTTGACGTTGTTGGCCAGGACATCCGCAAGAGCCTCTTTGAATACAGGGCTTTCGGGTGTTGTTTGCGTAATCTCGAGAATATGTTCGCTAAAGTGTTTCCACAGAGCGTCAACGCGGTGCAGTTGTTCAAGGATGACCTTGTTGGTGGTAGGCGGGATCTGTAATTTTTCATCGCCATTGATCAGACCCAAATGTGATTGGTTGAAGAGGGCATGGGTTGCGATCAATGCCTCGCGGCTGGCCTCGGTGTTGATGTTGCTGGCGATGGAGATTGCCTCCTTGCTCATTTTCTGTGAAAGCATCCGTTGCCGTCCGGCAATGTTGATTACCATTCCATCCTGTTCTTGGGTGGCGAGAAATCCTGTTGCGGTAAAACTCATGCCGAGACAGGTGAGGGCAATCAAGATGATCAATCCGAAGATAATAAATCGTGCGCCATAGTTGAATTTGCCTGCTTGCTGGTGATTTGGTTGTAGCTTGGTGGTCATTTAGAAACCCTCTCGTTATGAAATGACAATTTTTTTGATTATTTCTGCGGTTGCGGCATGGTCATCGCCATCAAAGGCAATATGTCTTGGGCACAGGGAATGCCCGTGGGAAATTGTCGTTGCGTTTTGATCGGGAAGGATCAGTACACAACGGACATCTGTAAGCAGATCGCGAATGCGGAGGAATGCGTGAAGGTCGGCGCTGTCGCCGGCCCAGAGTACATACAGATTTGTTCCGGATGGCTGGATTTGCGGCAGCATAAGCTGATGCGCCAGTTTGCTGATGTTCGGCAATCGGCTGATGGCGTCATTGCCAATGGTGGATCGTAGCAATTCTTCCAGCATCCGACCTTCGCGTAAGAAACGATCAGAATAGTATATATAGATCAAAGCATACTCCCTTAATGAGTGATTGTGCGGGCTGCGGATATGTAGAGCAAGGGGTGTGCCACGAGGATGGTGTATGTGTTTTTGTAGCGGTATTTCAGGTAGATGTGTGCTGGTGAGGGGAGATTTGCGAGGAACTGCGAGAGGGGCGGGTGTTCACAAGAAAAGAACTAATGTTCAGTTATGGTGAACATTAGTTCAGGTAACCTGAACATGGAGTAACTCAGGGTGCTCCGTATGGGTGATCAGCGGTTGAGACCATGTTTTTTCAGAAGGGTATACAGCCGGGTTCTCCCCAGTTCGGCAAGGGTGCATGCCTCCTTGAGTGAGCCGTTGGTATGCTTGAGGAGTTGTTCAAGGTATTGTTTTTCCGCAGCATCCAGGGCTTTTTCCCGGAACTGGCGATAGCTCGGCCAAGGGGCCGACGCGGAAACAATCGGGGGAGGGGAAGAAGGGTGAACAGGCGGCGGCTCAAGGGATTGGCCGGGCATGCTGGCCTTTTTGATCTGCAGCCGCAGGTTGACGGGGAGGTGCTTGGCAAAAACAATCGGTTCCTTGAGGGCGGAACTGATGGCGCTTTCAAGGCAGCCCACCAGTTCCCGGACATTGCCGGGCCAATGGTAGGCGTGGAGGGATTCCATGGCGTCGCTGGCAAGTTCTTTGGTCGGTATGCCATATTTGGCGCATATCTTCTCAAGGTAATTGATGGCGAGAGATTTAATATCCTCTTGGCGTTCACGCAGGGGAGGCAGTTCCAGGGTCAGGGAGCGGAGGCGATAGAGAAGATCCTGGCGGAAAAGACCGTCCTGGACCATCTCGTCAAGATTGCGATGGGTTGCCGCCACCAGTCGGAAATTGCTTTTGATTTCCTGGGTGGCGCCCAAGGGGCGGAAGCTCTGCTCCTGGAGGACGCGGAGGAAGGATTTTTGCAGTGATAATGGTAATTCGCCTATTTCATCAAGGAACAGGGTGCCTTCGTCCGCCTGTTTCACGAGGCCGATCTTGGCGCGGTCCGCACCGGTGAAAGCCCCTTTTTCATGGCCGAACAAGGCACTTTCAATGAGGTTTTCCGGCAAGGAGGCGCAGTCGACAACCACAAAATTTTTATGCTGCCGTTTGCTGTTGACATGGATCGCACGGGCAAAGAGTTCTTTGCCGGTTCCGGTTTCGCCGGTTATCAGGACGCTGGCGTCGCAATGGGCGGCCTGGCCCAAGGCAAGGCGGCATTCCTTGATTCTTGGACTGTCGCCAATGATTCCATGACGTGGCAGAAGAACAGGGTCAGGTGCGGAAAGCTCCTTCTGCTCGCGGTAAAGGAGGATGCGCTTCATGCACAGGGCAAGCTGTTGCAGTGAGACCGGTTTGTGGAGATAGTCCCACGCCCCGTTGGTAATGGCCGTTTCCGCACCGTCTAGACAACCAGCGCCGGTCAAGATGACGACTTCCGGCCGGGAATGGGTCTGGCGAAGGGAAGGGAGAATCGTGAGACCGTTTCCATCCGGCAGATTGACATCCAGGAAAACGACATCGAAAGCGTTTTTCTCCGCCAGAGTAAGCCCGTCCTGCAAGGTCTGGGCGGTGGTGGTGTCATGATCCAGCCTTGATATGGCGCGGGTCATAAACTGGCAGATGGTGGGTTCATCGTCAATAATGAGTATATTCGCCATTGTTAAAAGCCGAGTTGAATAGATGATGTCAGAATAGGCAAATCGTTTACATCATATCTTTTTTTCTGAAGGATTATCAGTTTTTTTTACGTGTCGTACATTGGCGGATACCGCACCCCAGCCACACAACCGGCGGTGCCATGACGGCATTTGAAAATGAACTAGGGAGCTTCTAATCTGTTGCCCCGAGGCCAGTTATGGTCTAGCTTGAGTGCTAACGATTCTATGTAGCCAAGTATTCGGGGTTCAAAAAATTATTTGGATAACCTTCAATGCGTTTATGGCAACGATCTATGAATTTGCGGATTAAGATCTTTCTGGCGTTGCTCCTCGTCGGCGTGGGCAGTTCTCTGCTCAGTTCGTGGGAGCATTATGATTTTATTCAAACAACTCTGACCAATAAAAGCATAGATCATTTCACAAGTATTAGGGATGGCCGCAAGCGGGAGATTGAGTATTATTTCAATCGAATGCAGACTGCGACGTTGATGTTGTCGAAAGGCTGGACCATTGTTGCGGCGGCAAAGGATTTTGAAAAGGCATTTAATGCCCTGCCAGAAGAGCTGCCGGGGCGATCCGGGCAGGGGGCAGCTCTCCCCGAGTCCCTTCGCAAACGCTACGAACCGATTGTCGATTCGGTTATGTCTCACACGGGGAAAAGTGCGGCATCTGAACTCGACATGATATTGCCGCGGGAGCCCAGGGTCATCTATCTGCAAAACCTGTATGCTGCTGAAAACGTTTCCGCGCCGCTCCCCCAAAAAACACCAAACAAGGTTCATACCACTTACGAACAGGTCCATGCGCGATATCATGCTTTTTTTAAAGCATACAGGCAGGATCTCAATGTGCATGATGTCTTTTTGATTGATAGCACCACTGGCGCTATCGTCTATTCGACCCGGAAATCAGTCGATTACGCGACAAATCTTTTGACCGGTCCCTGGAAGGAAGGCCCGCTGGCAACGGTATTCAAGAATGTGGTTGCGGCACCGGATGATGGTGTCCAGATGATGGATTTTGAACACTATTGCCCCTCGAGGCATTTGCCGGCCGCATTTATAGCCGCCCCTGTGCGAGATGGGGCCAAGACAATCGCGGTGCTGGTGCTGCAAATCTCGATTACTGAAATAAATGCGGTAATGACCGACAATAAAAATTGGCAAGCACGCGGCCTCGGTGCATCCGGTGAAACCTATATTCTTGGTCCCGACTCGACCATGCGCAATGACTCCCGCTTTCTTCTGGAGTCGGAGGATCTCTTTTTTGCCCGGATCAAGGCACAGAAGGCCCCGGAGGCAATTCTTTCCGAGATGCATCAAGACAAGACTTCAATTCTGCTTTTGAAGGTTTCCACGGAAGCATCCCAACGAGCGCTTCAGGGGCAAACCGGCACCGCCCTGATCAATGACTATCGTGGGATTCCGGTACTCTCGGCCTATACCCCTCTCGATATCCCCGGGCTGCAATGGGTTTTGTTGGCGGAGATGGACCAGGATGAGATCTTCGCATCCATTGCTCGCCTGCGTGAACGGATATTTTTTCAGTTGATGATCAGCCTGATCCTGATAGCGGTCATAGGCGCGGCTCTCGCCTTCTCGATTGTCAAGCCGATTAGGACGCTGAGCAAGGGGGTACGGAGGATTGGGCAGGGGGCCATGTCGGACAGGGTTGACGTGACCACTCGCGATGAAATAGGGGAGCTTGCCAACGCATTCAATGAGTTGGCCGCGAATCTTTCGCTGAAGACAGTTTCTCTGGATTATTTTTCATCGATCATCAATTCCATGAACGAGATGCTGTTTGTCCTGCATGTGGATGAAAAAGGGCAGACAACAACCATTGCCAAGGTCAATCAGGCTGCCGTAACCAAACTTGGCTATGAAAAAAAACAGTTAGTGGGGCAGGGGGTTGATGATTTCCTTTTGGAGAAGGATGGCGAGAAGCTCTTTTCCGGTGAAAGATTGACGGCATTGCTTGAAAAGAGATGGTCCCAGGGCAGTGAAAAGATATTTTTGACCCGGAAGGGGGGGAAGATTCCGGTAATCCTTTCCGCGTCGGTGATGCACGATCCGGCGGAGGCAACTGTTACCGGGATCGTTCTCCTGGCCCAGGATATAACCGCCCTGCAAAAGAGCGAGCAACAGCTGCGCCGGGTCAACCGGGCCTTGAAAACCCTCATCGGTTGCAATCAGGCGGTGAGTGCGGCCCAGACCGAGGAGGCATTGCTGCATGGTATCTGCGAGGCCGTTGTGGATAAAGGGGGCTATAGACTGGCCTGGATCGGTTTTGCCGAACAGAACCCGGAGAAAACGGTTCGGGTCGCCGCGCAAGCAGGCTATGACGACGGCTACTTGGAAAATTTGCGAATCAGCTGGGGGAATGATGAATGGGGGGGCGGCCCCACCGGCATGGCGATCAAGAGCGGCGAAATCCAAGTGGCATGGCACATCCTTACCGACAGCCGCTATTATCCCTGGCGTGAGCAGGCCTCCCGGCGCGGTTATCAATCTTCCATTGCCCTGCCTCTGTTTGATCAAGCCCAAGACAGTAGTATCGGCGCCTTGAATATCTATGCGCCGGAGCCGGATGCTTTTGATGCCAGGGAGATAGGTCTTCTGCAAGATATTGCCGAGGATGTCGTCAGTGGGCTCAACAACCTGCGGATCAAGCGTGAACACGTCATGGCTTCTGAGGCCCTTGTCCGATCCGAGGAGCGGTTTCGGGGTATTTTCGAGCAGGCGGCGGTTGGTATTGCCCTGGTGACCACCGAAGGCAGATGGACGATGGTGAATCAGAAACTCTGCAGCCTGCTCGGGTATCACCGGGAAGAGCTGTTGCAGCTTAGCTTTCAAGGTGTCACCCATCCTGATGACCTTGACACCAGTTTGCACTACGTCGATCGCATGCTATCCGGCGAAATAAATCATTATGCCTTTGAAAAACGATATATCCGTAAGGATGGTCAGCTTTTCTGGGGCAACCTCACGGTTTCTCTGGTCCGGGATGAGCAAGGCCAGCCGCAGTTTTTCATCTCTGTCATCGAGGATATCAGCGCCCGCAAGTACGCGGAGGCCGAACAGGAAAAATTGGTGGCTATTATTGAGCGCAGTCCTGATTTTATCGGCATTTCCGACCTTGATGGGCAACTGCTGTATCTGAACAACGCCGGGCGAAAGCTTGCCGGTCTGTCTGCTTCCGCCGAGATCAATGAGACCAACGTCATCGATTGCTTGGCACCTTCCGGCCGAGAGCATTTCAAACATGATTTCTTCGAGCCTGCGCTTGCTTCGGGCTCCGGGCAGGGTGAGTTTATCTTTGCGCAATTGGGTTCCGGTGAATTGCACCCTGTCGAGCTGTATGTTTTCAGCATCTTCAGCAGCATGGATAAAAATATTACCGGCATGGCCCTGATCGCCCGTGACCTTACCGAACGGCATGAGAATGAAAGCCGGTTGCGGCAGGCGCAGAAAATGGAGGCGATGGGCACCCTGGCCGGCGGGATCGCGCATGATTTCAACAACATACTCTCGGCAATCCTTGGTTACGCCCAGCTGGCGGCCGTTGAGAGTCCAGTCGGGAGTGCGGTTCATAATGATTTGCAGGAGGTTATTGGCGCATCGCTTCGGGCCACTGATCTGGTCAGACAGATATTGACCTTCAGCCGCAAGGGTGAACATGCCCTGGTCCCGCTCAAGCCGCACCTGATCGTCAAGGAATCACTCAAACTGTTACGCGCCTCGCTGCCCTCGACCATCGCCATGGAGGTCGATATTCCCGACTGCGGGACAATCCTTGCCGATCCGACCCAGCTTCATCAGATCATGATGAACCTCTGCACCAATGCCTTCCATGCCATGGAGAAAGAAAAGGGGGTGCTGAAGGTGGCCATGGCGCGGCGGGAGCTGGAGGCAAAGGAGAACGGCGGGGAGTCGCATGCCCCGGCCGGGTCGTATGTGGAGATTACGGTCAGTGATACCGGTTGCGGGATGGATGCGGGAACCTTGGGACGGATCTACGAGCCATACTTCACCACCAAGGAGGTGGGGAGCGGCACCGGCCTGGGATTGGCTCTGGTGCACAGCATCGTTGAGGGCTGCGGCGGTATGATCAAGGTGAAAAGCGCGCCCGGCGTAGGGACATCGTTCAGGGTATACCTGCCGTCATATACCGAGACCGTAACCCAAAAGAAAGAGGAGGGGGGTGGGGAAATCCTGACCGGCAACGAGCGAATCCTGGTGGTTGATGATGAGAGCAGCATCGTCAACCTGCATAAGTCATCGCTTGCCAAACTGGGCTATCAGGTCACCGGCACGACCAGTAGCCTGGAGGCCCTGGCGCTGTTCACGGACAACCCCGACGCTTTCGATGTTCTCATTACCGATCAAACCATGCCCCGGATGACGGGCATGGAACTGGTGCGGAAAGTTCGCAGCCGCAGACCGGAGATGCCGGTTATCATCTGCACGGGGTACAGTTCGGTTCTTTCGAAGACGGAGGCGGAGGAACTGGGGGTCGGTGAGATCCTGATGAAACCGGTTGAGCGCAAGAAGCTGGCGCGGCAGATCCGCAAGGTGCTGGACCTTCGTTGATGGGGCTGATGGCTGTTCCTGCCGGGGCCGGTTTCTTTCTTTGATT
>JAOUHH010000259.1 GCA_029865195.1 Desulfobulbaceae bacterium | reverse complement strand
CAAGCCTTAGTTGGTTATCTAAAACCCCTGAAGCAGCGCTAAAAGGCATTCGCAAGGTTGTTGCTGAAGTCATCAAAGACATGAAAGAAAACGCCGAGGAAATACCTCCGCCAATTGCCAATAAAAACTACAGCGGCAAATTCATGGTCCGCGTTCCCCCTGAAGTACATCGGAACCTTGCTATCCAAGCAGCAGAAGCTGGAGTTAGCATTAATCGACTGGTGAGTTCTCGCCTCAGCCATTAAGAAAATGACCAAGAAATCGTCGCTTGCGCTCTGGCGGAAAATCCATATTTACAGCTTTGGCTATCTCAAATGGCCGAGCATCTTCGTCTCGGTCATCTTTGTGCTTATCTCCATCACCGGCATCCTCTACAACCACACCCATGATTTCGAGTTTCTGAAAAAAGGGCGCGTAACTACCTCGATCTTGCCGGACAGCTACCAGCAGCGGCTCGACCAAACCCGTCAGGCGCAAGGGCTGGCCGATCTTTTCCCCGAAGAGGCGGCCAGCGTGCCGGTGATGTGGCTGGTCAAGGATCTCCATACCGGGGATTTCTTCGGTCCATGGGGACGTATCTTCTATGACCTTGTCGGCGCGAGCCTGATCATCCTCGCGGTGACGGGATGTTACCTATTTTTGAAACTGCACCCATCGGCAAGAACCAAACGTAAAGGAGATTCATAAATGAAAAATCTATCCGTCGTCATCGCCATCGTACTCGCCTTGGCCTTCGCCCCCATGGCCTTCGGGCGCGCTCCGCAAAGCGAAAAGGCGCTGACCATCACCCAGCTTGCCGGCAAGATCGCCGATTATGAAAAGAAGGATATTCAGTTGACCGGCGTTATCCTGGGCGCGTGCGGCAGCGGCTGCAAGATGTGGGTCGGCAACAAGGATTACAAGGACGGCGACCCGGTTGCCCTGGTGTGGGCCAAGGACAGCGCCTTCAAGTTCAAGACCGGCGTCGTTGGCCAAAAGGTCTTGCTCAAGGGGTATGCGGTTGCCAAGTATGTGAACCTCTGCCCGACCGAAAAGAAGGCACAGGATGCCAAAACGGCCGAGCAGGCGGGCAAGGGCAAAAAGGATTGCGATCCTTTAAAGTTGACCCCGGCGCAAACCAAACAGGAAGAGGCCGGTCAGCTGCAATCGATCACCTTTTTCGCCACCTCGGTTGAGTATCTGAAATAACCGCTACGATTGCGGCACGGTTTCCCTTGGCCGGCAGGGAGGAGGCATCCGTTTCCGCCCTGCCGGCCATGCCCAATCCCCCTCCGGTTCCGCACAAGTAAATTGCTGTGCAGCGTTTGCAAAATCGTATTATGATCCTGCAAAATCAAACGACCGTTTGAACGGAGCAACGCCCCATGCCGCATCCAACCTCCCACCCGATCCACCGCCGGCATGCCATGCCAAGAGGCCTGACAGGCGCCACCTTGCTCCTGCTGCTGACGGGCTGCGTTGCCGTCGGCCCCGACTATGCGCCGCCCGTTGCCAACGCGCCGGCAGGCTGGCACAGCGCCACCGAACAGGCGGGGATTGCCGTGACTGCAACCTCGCCCGCGGCGTTGTCCAACTGGTGGACCGTCTTCAACGACCCGGTGCTGACCGGCCTGATGCAAAAGGCCGCCACCGGCAACACCGACCTGCGTCAGGCCATGGCCAGGGTCCGTGAGGCCCGCGCCCGCCAAGGCATCAGCCGCGCCGACCGCCTCCCCGCCCTCACCGCCTCCGGCGCCGCGTCCAGCAGCAAGGGCAGCGAGGAGGTCGGCTCCGGGGCCAGTCGCGAGTTGTTTTCGGCCGGATTCGACGCCGTCTGGGAGCTTGATCTCTTCGGCGGCAAACGCCGCGCCGAGGAGGCGGCCGCCGCCGATCTTGAGGCGAGCGAGGCAGACCTCCGCGACGTGCTGGTGAGCCTGCTCGCCGAGGTGGCGAGGAACTATCTGGAGGTGCGGACCCTCCAGACCCGGCTCGCCATCGCCGCCGAGAATCTTCAGGCCCGGGAGGAGACCGCCTCCCTCACCCGGCTACGTCTGGAAAGCGGCCTCATCGCCGAGATCGAGATGGAACAGGCCGTCACCAGCCTTGAACAGGCCCGAGCGCAGGTCCCTGCCCTTGAGGCCGATCTCGGCCAGGCCGCCAACCGGCTCGCCGTACTGATGGGCGAGCAGCCGGGCAGCCTGGAAACACTGCTCGCCGACCGCCGACCCATCCCGACCGCGCCGGAACGGCTGGTGATCGGCATCCCGGCCGAGGTCCTCAACCACCGCCCCGACGTGCGGCGCGCCGAGCGGCAGCTTGCCGCCCAGACCGCCCGCATCGGCGAGGCCACCGCCGCCCTCTACCCCGACCTTACTCTCACCGGCTCCATCGGCCTTGAGGCGCTGGCCGCCACCCGGCTGTTCAACAGCAGCGCCCGCACCGGCTCGGCCCGGGCCGGGCTGAACTGGTCCCTCTTCGATTTCGGGGCCATCCGCCGCAACATCGAGGTCCAGAGCGCCCGCCAGGAACAGGCGCTGGGCAACTACGAAGGGACCATCCTCACCGCCCTGGCCGAGGTGGAAAACAGCCTCACCGCCTACGACCGCGAACAGCGCCGCCATCTGGCCCTGACCCGCGCCGAGGCGGCGGCGGCAAACGGCTTTGCCATGGCCCGCCAGCAATACGAGGCAGGCATGATCCCCTTTCTCACCCTGCTCGACAGCCAGCGCTCCCTGCTCGCCGTCCAGGATCAGGTGGCGACCAGCAACAGCGCCATCACCGCCCACCTGATCGCACTCTACAAGGCCTTGGGCGGCGGCTGGACCTCCCCTGCCGCGCCCACCGAAACAGACCAACAGGATTGACCCGCCATGTCAGACACCCACCGCAACGACAACGAGCTCGGCCAGGCCCTGGGCCTCGACCGCTCCGCAACGCCATTTACCCGCCTCAAGCGATGGGCGCCCTGGCTGCTCCTCGGCCTGGCTGCCGTGGCCGCCGCCTCGCTCTGGCATCCGGCCGCCCCGGAGTCGGCCGTCCGCTACCGCACCGAACCGGCCAGGGAAGGCGATCTCGTGATCACGGTCAGCGCCACCGGCACCCTGGAGCCCACCAATCAGGTGGAGGTGGGCAGCGAGCTCTCCGGCATCATCCGCACCGTGGCCGTGGACTACAACGACCGGGTCAAGGTGGGGCAGATCCTCGCCCGGCTCGACACCGCAAAGCTCCAGGCCCAGGTGGTGCAGGCAAGGGCCGCCCTGGATTCGAGCAGGGCCAGGGTGGCGCAGGCCCAGGCCTCGGTCACGGAAACCGCCAACGAGCGCGACCGGCTGCTGAAGGCCAAGGAGCTGAGCCACGGCAAGCTCACCTCGGCCCGCGAGCTTGACGCCGCCGACGCGGCATGGCAGCGGGCAACGGCCGATCTCACCGCGGCCGAGGCGGCGGTGGCGGAGAGCCGCGCCGGTCTGGACGCCAAGGAGAC
>JAOUHH010000045.1 GCA_029865195.1 Desulfobulbaceae bacterium | reverse complement strand
GGCGTCGATCCGTGCCAGTACCGCGTCGTTGGCCGGGCCGAACCCCTGCGCGCCCAAGACGCGGCGGGTGGTCTTGTCGAAAACCAGCCGCAGGGGGATGACCGCCTGGGTGGGGAAGAAGTGCGCTCGGTCGGACTGGGCGGTGATCACCGCGTCGGCGTTGAAGCCTTCGGCTCGTGCCGTTTCGAGACTGAGGCCGGTGGCACCGATGCAGCGCTCGAACGCCTTCATTACGAAGCTGCCGATCCAGCCTTTGTAGGTGGTGGGGATGCCGGCCAGGTTGTCGCCGACGATTCTCCCCTCGCGGTTGGCCAGCGAACCCATCGGCGCGATGGTGCCCTTGCCGGTGAGCATGTTTCTGACCTCGATGCAGTCGCCGGCCGCGTAGATGTTGGGGTCTGAGGTCTGCAGGCGGTCATTGACCATGATGTTGCCCATCTGGGAGACGGCAAGCCCTGCCGCCTGTGCCAGTTCGCTGCGTGCGCGGACGCCCGCCGCCATGATGACCAGGTCGGCCTCCAGGGTTCGTTTGGGAGTGATCACCCGGCAGGCCTTGCCGGCGGCATCGGCTTCGATGGCGGAGGCGCCTTCGCCGGTGTAAACGGCCACGCCGTGTTCGCGGAGGTGGGTCTCGAGCATCAGGGCGAAGGGGCGGTCCACCAGCCGCGGCATCAGCTGCGGCATGAATTCGATGATCGTGGTTTCAAGACCCCAGAGGTCGGTAAATGCCTCGGCCATCTCGATGCCGATGGCGCCGCCGCCGATGACCACCACCTTGCCCACCTCGCCCTTGGCGATGCGCTCCTTGATGGTGATCGCCTTATGCAGATCGCTGATCGTGAACACCCCGTCGAGTTCGGCGCCGGGGATGGGCAGGATGTTGGGGCGGCTGCCGGTGGCGATGACCAGTTGGTCGTAGGGAACCGAATCCTTGGCGCCGTTGTTGACATCCTCCACCGCCACCGTTTTGTTCTTGCGGTCGATGGCAAGCGCGCGGGTGCTGGCGCGAACGTTGACGCCCTTGGCGTTCAGGAAAAACGCTTCGTCGCGGGTCATGTGGAAACTGGTGTTGCGCAGTTCCTTCTCATCCGAGACGTCGCCGGAGACATAGTAGGGGATGCCGCAGCCGCCGTAGGAGATGAGGCTGTCTTGGTCGATAATGGTCACTTCCGCCTCCGGCATCAGCCGTTTGGCGCGACATGCGGTTTTGGGGCCGGCGGCAACCCCGCCGATGATGACGATTTTTTTTGACATGGGACACCTTCGCTTTGTGGTATTGAATATGGGCAGGACGTCATGAATAGGATTCTTGCTGGCCGCAAAGGATATACTTTCAGGCGTCCCTGGGTATCGACTGATCTGAACGGGCAACGGCCATGTCCGGTGCCGATGGCTTGCGCCTGGTTGGAGCCCGGGCCGGTTGCACAGAAGTCACCCTATCGCGGAAAGGAAAAGGTGTCAAACTATTCAAGTAATGGCTTAACTTCAGAGAAGTCTCGCCGCTAAATAATATTTAAAATTCCGTCAAATTGTGAAGCGCCGGAGGCCGCGGCTGAGGGTGGCTGGCGGTCGCCGTCAGGTTCTTGATTTTTCCCGGCGGCAAAGGCGAAGCGGCGGTGGTGGGTCAGGAATAAAACCGGGAAGTTTTTTTGTTGACAAAGAGCGGATGCCTGTACTAAGTTCACCTGCTGAATAACCATTCACATTGTATTTATTCCTCACTCTGTCGGTCGGATTTGTTGCTTGAGAAGTAATTGCTGGTAACGACACGGGCGGGCGGGGTGATAATGGTTTGTTTATCATTAATTACCGCTTAAGGAGGAAAAGAATGGCAAAGCATAACACGCCCATGATGGACGAGTTGGAGAAAGGCCCGTGGCCGAGCTTCGTCACGGATCTGAAGCGCCAGGCCGAGAAGAGCCCCCAGTGCTGGGACATCCTTGGCCAGATGGAGCTTTCTTTCAAGGACAAGATCACCCACTGGAAGCACGGCGGTATCGTCGGTGTTTTCGGTTACGGCGGTGGTATTGTTGGTCGTTATTCCGACGTACCGGCTCAGTTCCCCGGTGTAGCACACTTCCACACCGTCCGTTTGAACCAGCCCTCCAGTAAGTTCTACAACACCACCAAGTTGCGTCAGGTGTGTGACCTCTGGGAGAAGTATGGTTCCGGTATGACCAACATGCACGGTTCCACCGGCGACTTGGTACTTCTTGGTACCCGTACCGAGCACTTGGAGCCCCTGTTCTACGACTTGACCCACGACCTGAACTGGGACCTTGGCGGTTCCGGCTCCAACCTGCGTACCCCTTCCTGCTGTTTGGGCAAGGCTCGTTGCGAGTGGGCTTGCTACGACACCCAGGCTGCATGCCATGGCATGACCATGCATTATCAGGACGAGATCCATCGTCCCGCCTTCCCCTACAAATTTAAGTTCAAATTCTCTGGATGTCCCAACGACTGCGTTGCATCCATCGCCCGTTCCGACCTGTCCGTTATCGGTAACTGGAGGGACAATATCCGTATCGACCAGGCAGCCGTGAAAGAGTACGCCGCAGGCAATTACGTTGCCAACGGTGGCGCGCATGGCCCCAAATCCACCCTTGACATCCAAAAGGATGTTATCGATCTCTGCCCCACCGGTTGTATGTGGTTGGAAGGCGGCGAGTTGAAGATCGACAACGCTGAGTGTACCCGCTGCATGCACTGCATCAACATGATGCCCCGCGCGCTGCGTCCCGGTGTTGTTCAGGGTGCGACCATCCTCTGCGGTGCAAAAGCCCCGATCCTTGACGGCGCACAGCTGGCCACCATGATCGTGCCCTTCATCGAGATGGATCCGAACAACGACTTCGAGCAGTTGGTTGAGTTCATCGAGTCTGTTTGGGACTGGTGGATGGAGAACGGCAAGAACCGTGAGCGTCTTGGTGAGACCATGCAGCGCGTCGGTCTGCCCACCTTCTTGAAGGTCATCAACGTCGACCCGATTCCGCAGCATGTTAAAGAGCCGCGGTCCAACCCCTATGTATTCTGGGCAGAGGAAGAGGTCGAGGGTGGTTTTGAGCGTGACGTTAAGGAATTCCGCGCCCGTAACGCGATGTAATCGTGGTTCGGCAGGAAACGATAAAATATTATCTTAATTGATATATAGGAGGTTAGCCATGGGTTACGATCCGGAAAATCCGATGAAAGACAGAATCACAGACATCGGTCCCCCACACTATGAGCAGTTTTTCCCCGCAGTCGTGAAGAAGAACTACGGGAAATGGCTCTATCATGAGATCATTCGGCCCGGCGTTCTGATGCATGTCAGCGAGACCGGCGACAAGATGTACACCATTCGTGTTGCCAGCGCCCGTCTGATCAGTGTCGAGCACATCCGCGAGATCTGCGACATCGCCGACAAGCATTGCGACGGCATCGTTCGCTTCACCACCCGTAACAACATTGAGTTCATGGTCGACGCCGAGTCCAAGGTTCAGCCTCTGCTGGACGATCTGGCAAGCCGCGGCAACAAATTCCCCGTTGGCGGTACCGGCGCATCCGTTTCCAACCTTGTTCATACCCAGGGCTGGATCCACTGCCACACCCCCGCTACCGACGCTTCCGGCGTTGTTAAGGCGGTTATGGACGACCTGTTCGAGTACTTCACCAGCATGAGCCTGCCCGCCAAGGTCAAGATCGCGTTGGCGTGCTGCTTGAACATGTGCGGCGCGGTTCACTGCTCCGATATCGCCATCCTCGGCGTACATCGTAAGCCGCCCATGGTCGACCACGACACCATCACCGGTGTCTGTGAGTTGCCGCTGGCCATCTCCGCATGTCCGCTTGGAGCTGTTAAGCCCACCAAGGCTACCAACTCCAAGGGCGAGGAGATCAAGTCCGTAAAGGTTAACGCCGAGCGTTGTATGTTCTGCGGTAACTGCTACACCATGTGTCCTTCCATGCCTCTTGCCGATCCCGATGGCGACGGTATCGCCATCCTGGTTGGCGGTAAGGTTTCCAACTCCAAGTCTGCGCCCAAGTTCTCCAAGCTGGTTATCCCCTTCTTGCCGAACACTCCGCCGCGTTGGCCGGAAACCGTTGAAGCTATCCGCAACATCCTTGAGGTTTACGCCAAGGATGCACGCAAGTTCGAGCGCGTCGGCGAGTGGGCCGAGCGGATCGGCTGGGAGAAGTTCTTCGAGAAGACCGGTATTCCGTTCACCGTCAAGAGCATCGACGATTACCGTCTTGCTTACGACACCTGGCGGACCACCACCCAGTTCAAGTTTACAAGCCATATCAAATAAACCTTTTCCATAAGGAGCTACGAAAATGGCTGTTAGCAAAGAAGAACTGAAAAAACTGATCCTTGAGAAGGCAATCAATGCTCCCAAGCCTCAGTTGTACGTTAAGGATTTCTATGAATGCGATCCCGATGCCAAGCCGCGTGAGGTGAAGAACGCCGCCAACGAGCTGGTGAAGGAAGGCAAAATGGACTTCTGGTCTTCCGGCAGTACCACCATGTATGCTGCCAAGGGCCGCGCCAAGAACGAAGAGACCCGCTAAACCTCTTCTCTCGGTCAGAGTCTAAAAAAGCAGGGGCGTTTGCCCCTGCTTTTTTTTTGCTCTATGCATTTGGCTGGAGAACAAAAAAACCCGTCATCGCGTGCGTGCGATGACGGGTTTTTTGTGTATGGCTCGGTGCCGGTCAGACAGTGTGCCACCCTTATTTTTTGTCGATGGCGTCGGCCTTGTCGTAAAATTCCTTGGCCACCTTTTTATGTTTGAAGTTGGCGTGAATGGAGGCGATGGTCCGGTAGGCGTCGGCCGCGCCGGTGGTATTGCCCTGCGCGAGATACACCTCGGCGACCTTCTCCATGGTTTCCACCGTCCCCTTTGGGTTGAGCGACCCCCGATAATGATCGATGAGGTCAAAGTAGATATCGAGCGCTTCGTCATACTTCTTCATGCCGGTCTTGGCCGTCGCGACCTTCAGCCGTAAGGAGATGGTGCTCTGCTGGTCTTCCTCTTTTTCACAGATTTTGTATGCGGTTTCGATATGTTGTAATGCCTGGGCAAATTCGTGGCGGTCCATGCAGATGTCGGCGAGCTTGTCGGCGGCATTGGCCACCCCATGCAGGTCGCCGCACTCCTGAAATCCGAGCATGGCATTATGGAAGGCGTGTGCCGCCAAGGCAGTGTCACCCTTCACCAGGAAATCCTGGCCGGTTTTGTAATCTGCCTTGGCTTGCTCCTTCACGTCGCCGCCTTCTGGGGCAGGGGGCTGGTTGGTGTTTTCTTCGCTCATGGCGTGGTCTTCTCCTTGCTGGTTGCTATGCTGGCCAAGGCCTCTTCGGCGAGCTGGCCCAACGTGGTGGTGACTTGGGAACCGTTTTCGTAGAAACGAGCCTCCCGCTTGTCGTTTCGTAACGATTCGATGACGCTTTGTTTTTCAATCGCCTTGATCCGCGCGCAGAGGCGCAGGGTATTGCCGATCAGGTCCGCATCCTCGCTGTCGAGATAATCGAGCAGCTTGTAGAAGGGCATCGCCCGGATCAGGTCCGGGCGATGGCGGGCGATTTCCGCAAACGCCCACATGGTCAGCACCCGGGTCGATTCATGGCTGCTGTAGGGCAGGAGGTGACGGGTAAAGGCACCGAAGATATCCGGCCGGCTGGCGATCACCGAGCCGATGGTTTCGATGAGGCCCCAGTTGGTGGAGGCCGAATCGGCGCAGGATTCAAATAATCGGTGGAGAAGGTCACTGACATGCCCAGGTTGCCTGGTGGCGAGTCGGGCACAGGCTTGCCCGGTCATGTAGGCGGTAAGCCAGCGGCTCTCCTCAACGGGATCGTACAGAAGTCGCTGTAGGAAGCGAAGAACCCGGATGTCGTCAAAGAGCAGGTCGACCAGGCCATCAATGTCGCGCGTCTCCACCAACTGCTTGACCATCGGTTTGCTGGCGCGTTGCCGGTTCCGCTTCGGATCGCGGGTGGGTTCCACCGGCGGCGCCGAGAAACCGGGCGGCCGATTGGACTTGGTGCCGCTCTCCTCCTGATGCTGACTGACGCGTTCCTTGATCTCGGCGATATCCTTGTGCAGGCGTACAAAATACAGTACGCCGCGAATGAATCGTCCGTCCAGGTTGCCGGTTTCGATCACCTGATGGGTTTGTTCGTCGTATCTCTCGATGCGGCCGGTGAGATAATCGTCGTCCGGCAGGAGTTCCCACGCCAGGTCCCAGTTATCGTTGCAGGCGTAGACCAGTGCTTCGATCATTGCCGAGCCGATATTGAAGCCGGTTGGATCACAGGTGTAAATCGCGCCGCACTGACAGGTGCCGACGGTGAATTCCTGCAGTTTCCGCCGCACGGGGGGCTGCGGCCGGCCAACTTTTTGGCCGCAGAAGACGCACCATGGCGGCATCTTGATATTTGTGTTTTTCATGGTTAGTTGAGCCCCTTGCGGATCGCCTCCAGAAAGCGGGGGTCAACCGGAAAGCCAAGGGTTTTGGCCTTCTCTGCATGCAGCTGCGCAGCCTTGTAGTCTTCCTTGTAATAGAAGGCCACGGCCAGATTGTTTTGGGCCATGGAGAAATCCGGGTCGATCTCGACCGCTTTCTGGGCGGCGGCGAGGGCCTCGTCGAAATTGCCGGCCATGATGTGGGCGGTGGTCAGGTTGACCCAGGTGGTGGCCAGTTTGGGGTCGTGCCGGGTTGATTCGAGGTAAGACTCGATGGCCTTGTCAGCCTCGCCCTGCTGCTGCCAGATCAAACCGATGTTGGCATGGGCCTGGGCGGATTCGGGCAGGATGCGTACCGCTTCCTGGTTGGCGGCGAGCGCCTTGTCGAGATCGCCCATCTCGAAGTAGAGCGCGCCCAGGTTGACATGGGTTTCCGGGGCGAGCGGGTCGATGGCGATGGCCGTGTTGAGCTCGCGGAGGGCGTCGTCCTGGCGGCCGGCCTTGCGGTAAACCATGGCCAGATTGTGATGGGCAAGAAGCGAATCCGGAAGCTCCTTGCATTTCTTTTCAAGCTCGGCAATGACGGTGTCGAGGTTTTCCTGGGTTTGCTGGTTAGACATTGTTGACCCTCAAAATATGGTTTGTCCGGAGACCGGATGAAAGTAAAGGCGTCGTCGGAAAATAATTCCTTAAATATGTAATCACCCTCTCCCGTGATTGCAAGGGGGGGACGTTCAGGCGGCCATAAATTTAAATGCGGTCGCTCAAGAGGTCGCGACGGGCGACTGCTGCCGGCAAAAACACGGGCAGAAGGAGGTCGTCAAGGTGGGGTGGATGCGGTATAATGCTCAACTTTTAAAGTGTTGCCCCTAAAAAGGATCGTTGTGTGATGAACGAATTATCAAAACAACCGAAGGGCCTCGTGGTCGCCGGCTTGAGCGGCGGGGCCGGCAAAAGCGTGGCGGCGGTGGGGCTTGTCGCCGCCCTCTCCCGTCGCGGGATGCGGGTGACGCCGTTCAAGAAGGGGCCGGATTATATCGATGCCGGTTGGCTGTCCGGGGCGGCATCGTCGCCCTGCTATAACCTCGATCCCTATCTGATGAGCAGCGAGGCGTTGCTGGAAAATTTCAGCCGTCATGGCGGCAACGGCGAGATGGTGCTGGTTGAAGGCAATCGCGGCCTCTACGACGGGGTTGATCCGGAAGGCACCTACAGCACGGCCGGGCTTGCCGTGCAACTGGGGTTGCCGGTGTTGCTGGTGGTGAACTGCACCAAGACGACGCGGACGGTGGCGGCGATGGTGCTCGGTTGCAGGCATCTCGATCCTCGGGTTGATATCCGCGGCGTGGTGCTCAATCAAGTCGGCACTGCCCGGCATGAGAAACTGGTGCGGGAGGCGGTGGAGCGGTATGCCGGGGTGCCGGTGTTGGGGGCCTTCCCGCGCTTGCCGGATGTGTTTCCGCAGCGGCACCTGGGGGTGACCCCCTGTGCTGAGCACGGGGAGGCGCGGGAGGCGATCGCCGCCCTTGCCGACGCGGCGGAAAGATATCTCGATATCGACGGGATTCTGGCGTTGACGCGCCCCTCGTCGGTAACGATGCGCGAAGCGGACGTGCCGGCAAGGCCTGCCGGTGCCGGGGTGCGGATCGGGGTGATTCGCGACGCGGCCTTTCAATTCTATTATCAGGAAAACCTCGAGGCGTTGGTCGGCGAGGGGGCGGAGCTGGTCGAGATCAACGCCTTGGTCGATCCGGAGTTGCCGGAGATCGACGGCCTCTATATCGGCGGCGGCTTTCCGGAAACCAACGCCCGCTATCTTGCCGGCAACGGTTCCTTCCGGCGTTCGATGAAAGAGCGGATCGAGGCGGGCTTGCCGGTGTATGCCGAATGCGGCGGTCTCATCTATCTGGGCGAAGCGATGGTGCTGGACGGCGAGGAGTTTCCCCTGGTGGGGGTGTTCCCGGTGCGCTACGGCCTGGAAAAACGGCCGCAGGCGCATGGCTACACGACCCTCAAGGTTGACGGCGCCAACCCTTTTTATGCCGCTGGCACGGAGATCCGCGGCCATGAGTTCCGCTACAGCCGTGTTCTCGATTGGTCTGGACGTAGCGAGGAGTTGGCCCTGGCGATGACGCGCGGGGTGGGGTTCGTCGGAGGCCGCGATGGACTGGTTTACAAGAATGTGCTGGCCCTCTACACCCACATCCATGCGGTGGGCGTCCCGCAGTGGGCCGGGGCGCTTGTAGCCAGGGCGCGGGAGTGGCGGCGGGTTTAGTGGGTGGTGTGGGTGCCGAGCACCTTGATCTCGATCTCTTTCTGGGTGGCGGCATCCGGCTCCGGTTTTACCCAGTGGATAAATTCCGCGGTCACCCTGGTGAAGGCGCCGTTATCCTTCTGGCACTTGTCGCAGATCGACAGCGCACCGTCCCGATACATGATGACCTTGCTGGCCGCCTCTCCCTTCTTGTCCACCGCGGCCATCTTGCGGCAGCCGCAGTCGAGCCGGACCACGACCACGCCGATGCCGTCCGGGCTTCCTTCCAGGATGCCCTCGATCATCGCTTCTTCCGATTTCTGGGTGATCTGTTTCTGGGTTGGTTTTTTTTGCTGCGCCATGGGTCTACCTGTATGGGTTGGATGGTTATGGAAAGCGGTACCGGCCTGAGAAACGTTGACAAAGATAAAAGATCAAACCGTGCAGGTCAACCTGAATCGCCCGGCTCGGCACGGTTGCGATTTTGAGCCCTTTTGTCGGAGGCGGCGGGCGGCTTTTTTTTATTGACAAAAAAACAGGGGTCTATTAGAGGAAAGTGGTTTGCGAAGTGTGAAAGTGGTATGTAACGGAAAGTTCGGCGGGGGAGTCTTCGCTGTTTTTTGTATTTAATTTTTAATTATTTTTGGGAGGCCGAATTATGTGGCAGATCGAAGTTGACAAAGACAAGTGCACCGGTGATGAAGAATGCGTAAACGCTTGCCCCGGTCAGGTATTTGAGTTGGTTGACGGCAAAGCCGAGCCTGTAAATTCCGACGAGTGCCTGGGTTGCGAGACCTGCGTCGAGGTTTGCCCCGAGGGCGCCATCACCGTTGAGGAGATCTAATCCGGCTTTTTTGCCGAATTGCCAGAACGGTGTCGATAGGCCTGTCTCCGCTGCGGAGACGGGCCTATCTTGTTTTCGCGTTTAGCCTAATCGCCGATTGTCGGCATGGCCTGAAGCCGCCTGTAATTGAGTGGCGAAGAGTTTTCGGAGGGTGGCAGATGATCAAGCCTGCGGTGTCGTCCCGCAATATGATGTTGGTTGCGGCCCTCTTCTGGAGCGGCATCGGTTTGCTGCTGGTGGGGCGCGGCTGGTGTCTGGCGGGCCGGGCGTCGCTCGTGCCGCCCCTGCTGGCGGTGGGAGTCGGGACGATGAAGGCGTTGTTGGTTCTTGATCGGGCCGCCCGCCGCAATATTGCCAGGGTTTTATCCCTGCCCGAGCGGAGTTGCGTCGGTGCCATGTATTCCTGGCGGATGTGGGGGATGGTGCTTCTGATGATGGTGCTGGGGCGTCTGCTGCGCATGTCGCCGGTGGCCCCGGTGCTGGTCGGCGGTTTGCTGTTGGCGGTGGGGTGGGCGTTGTTGCTCTCCAGCCGGTTGATCTGGCTTGCGTGGCGGCGGTTTCCCGCCCCATCCTGATCTTTTGCGAGTTACGTGAAAGGGAGTATCGTGGTGTCGGCCGTTTCTTTGAACCGGGTGGAGATCGATCTTGCCGCCCTTTGTCATAACTGTCGGGCTGTGCAGCAACGGGTCGGTCCGGATGTGCGGATCCTGGCCGTGGTCAAGGCCGACGCCTACGGGCATGGCCTTGAGCGGACGGCGCTGGCCCTGGCCGGTTGCGGTATAACCGCCTTCGGCGTCGCCGAGGTCGATGAGGCCGTAAGGCTCCGGGCGGCTGGTATCGAGGGTGATATTGTCGTTCTCCTCGGTGTTTTTCCCGATTTCTTTGCCGAGGTGATCCGACATCGCCTGACCCCGGTGGTCTACGGGATGGAGGGGCTGCCGGCACTTTCCGCCCTTGCGGTCGCGGCCGGGGTGCGGGTTGACGTGCATCTCAAGATTGATACCGGCATGGGCCGGTTTGGGATCATGCCGGAGCAGGCGGCCGGGATGGTTGAGGCCCTTACCGCGTTGCCCGGCCTCTCTTTGGCCGGGATCATGAGTCATTTGCCGATGGCTGATTCCTCCCTGCCGGCAACCAACGCGCAGCAACGTATGTTTGCCGACCTGCTGGTAGGTCTCGAGCAGCGTACCGGATCCGGCGTCATCCATCATCTCGCCAACTCCGCCGCCCTGTTTCGGGCTCCGGACGCCCATTTCGACATGGTCCGACCGGGGATCAGCCTCTACGGTTGTTCACCGTCCGACCAGGAACCGATGCCGGAGTTGCGGCCGGTGATGCGGTTTGTGAGTCGCGTGGCGCAGATCAAGGATGTTCCGGCCGGTTACGGCATCAGTTACAGCCATACCTATGTGACCAAGCGTCCGAGCCGGCTGGCGGTTCTGCCGGTGGGGTATGCCAACGGCTACCTGCGAAAGCTCTCCAATCGGGGCGAGGTGTTGATCCGTGGCCGCCGGGTGCCGTTGCGCGGCAACGTCTGCATGAGCGCCTGTGTCGCCGATATCACCGATTTCCCCGAGGTCGCGGTGGGCGACGAGGTGGTGCTGCTGGGGCGGCAGGCCGATGCGGTTATCACCGCCGAACAGGTGGCCGGCTGGTTGGAAACCATCAATTATGAAGTTTTGTGTCTCTTCGGCAATCAGAACCGAAGGGTCTATATCGACGGAAACAACGGCCTGGAGCCGTGATGAGGGTCAATAGGAAATGATCAAGGCGCGATTGAGAGAACGGCTCAACCAATGTTTTGCGGCCGGGGTGGAAAAAGGATACTGGACAGCCGCGGCGGCCGGCGATTACGGCCTCGAGGTGCCGAAAAATCCGGAGCACGGCGATTTTTCCACCAACATGGCGATGGTCATGGCCGGCAAGGAACGCAAGAATCCCCGCGAACTGGCGGCCCGGGTGGTGGAACTGCTGGGCGCGCATAGCGATCTGGTCGAGCGACTAACGATTGCCGGGCCGGGTTTCGTCAATATCGTCGTCCCGGTCGCGGTCTGGCAGGCGGTGTTGCCGCAGGTCTGCGAGGGTGGTGAAACCTTCGGCCTTTCCCGGCTGGGTGAGGGGAAGAAGGTGCTGGTGGAGTTCGTCAGCGCCAACCCCACCGGCCCATTGAGCGTCGGCCATGGCCGGCAGGCGGTGCTGGGCGACGCCATCGCCCGGCTGCTGACCGCGGTCGGCTATGCCGTCGAACGGGAATACTACTACAACGATGCCGGCCGACAGATGCGGGTGTTGGGCGAATCGACCCGGGCCCGTTATCTCGAGTTGCTCGGGCTGCCCTTCCAGTTCCCCGAGGATGGCTACCAGGGCGGCTATATCGTCGATATCGCCCGCAATCTCATGGAAGAGAAGGGCGATTCCCTCAAGGAGACCGCCGATGTCAAGCCGTTCAAGGAAGCGGCCGAAAAGGAGATCTTCAAGGATATCGACGGTACCCTGCGGCGTTTGTCCATCCACTTTGACAACTACTTTAACGAACACACCCTTTACGAAGACGGCAAGATCGACGAGGTGGTCGCCGCCCTCCGCGAAAAGGGGCTGGTCTACGATCAGGACGGGGCGGTCTGGTTCCGGACCACCGATTTCGGCCACGACAAGGATCGGGTGCTGATCAAGTCCACCGGCGAACCCACCTACCGGTTGCCCGACATCGCCTACCATCGGGAGAAATTCCGTCGCGGCTACGACTGGATGGTGGATATCTTCGGCTCCGACCATATCGCCACCGTCCCCGACGTGCTGGCCGGGGTGCGCGCCCTTGGCTACGACGATGCCAAGGTGACCGTGGTCCTGCACCAGTTTGTCACCCTGGTGCGGGACGGCAAGCAGGTGAAGATGTCCACCCGCAAGGCGACCTTTGTCACCGTTGACGAACTGCTCGACGAGGTCGGCATCGACGTGGCCCGCTTCTTCTTCCTGATGCGCAAGGCGGACAGCCAGCTTGAGTTCGATCTTGATCTCGCCACCAAGGAGAGCCAGGAGAACCCGGTCTATTACGTGCAGTACGGCCATGCCCGGCTGCACAGCATCCAGAAGCAGGCCGCGGCCAAGGGGGTTGGCAGGGGTGAGCTCACCGCCGCCGACCTGGGCCGGCTGGTCGAGCCCGAGGAGCTGGTCATTCTGAAATCGCTGGCCGCCTATCCGGGGCTGGTGGAGAGTGCCGCCCAGGCCCTGGAGCCGCATCGGGTGATCTTCTTCCTGCAGGAACTGGCCGGGCAGTTTCACAGCTACTATAACAAGCACCGGGTGCTCGCCGATGAGGCGGAGCTGGCCCAGGCCCGCCTGTGGCTTGTCGAGGCGGTGCGGGTGGTGCTGCGCAACGGTTTGACCCTGGTCGGGGTGACTGCCCCGGAGAGTATGTGAGGGAGGATGAATATGTTGAATCGCGCTAAACGACTGCGCAGTTTCGCCGTTCGTTTCGAGTTGGGGATCGGCGGCCTTTGCGGGCTGACGGTGGTCTGTCTCTGTATCTTCCTCTGGGTGTTCCTCCTCGGGGTGTGGGCCGGGCAGACGGTTTTGTCGCCTTCCTCCTCCGACGAGGCTCCCTGGCTGCACCAGGTAGCGACCAGATTGCTGCCGGCCCCCACGGTTCCCGATATGCCGCCTACCGGCCAGGAACTGCGGGAAGCCCCGGCCGTGCCCGTGCCGGCGGTC
>JAOUHH010000258.1 GCA_029865195.1 Desulfobulbaceae bacterium | reverse complement strand
TTGCCGGAGCTGATCGAACTGGTCAAGCCGGAAAAAATCTTCTGCACCGCTAACGGCAAGCGGGCGATGATCAGCCATTTTCATCGCGAGGACTGGCCGTTCGAGGTGGTGAAGACCGGGGATGAGATCAGCCTCGGAAGGCGCACCGTCCGGTTCATCGAAACCAAGATGCTGCACTGGCCGGACAGCATGTTCTCCTATCTGGTGGAGGACAAGCTGCTTTTTTCAAGTGATGCATTCGGGCAGCATCTCGCCTCTTCGCAGCGGTTTGACGACCAGTTGCCCATGGATGAACTGATCAACCATGCCGCCAAGTACTACGCCAATATCCTGTTGGTGTTTTCGCCGCTGGTGCAGAAGCTGCTCGCGCAGGTTACGGAGATGGGGCTTGCTATCGAGATGATCGCTCCGGATCACGGGCCGATCTGGCGCACGGCACCGGGCAAGATCATCGAGGCGTATGCGCGCTGGAGCCGGCAGGAAACAGCCAACAAGGCGTTGGTGGTGTATGACACCATGTGGAAGAGCACTGAAAAGATGGCCAAGAGCGTCTGCACTGGCCTTGAGCGGGAGGGGCTTGAGGTGCGGTTGATGAGCGCCAGGCTTTGTCATCGCAGTGACATCATGGCCGAAATGCTCGACGCCAAGGCGATTATTTTCGGCTCCGCCACCCTCAACAACAACATCATGCCCCGGTTGGCCGATATCCTCACCTATGTGAAGGGGTTGCGGCCGGTCGGGCGGGTCGGCGCCTCGTTTGGTTCCTATGGCTGGAGTGGCGAGGCGGTGCGGCAGTTGAACGGTTATCTTGAGGAGATCGGGATCGGGCTTGTCCATGAAGGGGTACGGATCAAGAATGTGCCCGATCACGACGGCTATAAACAATGCGTGGAACTCGGCCGGGCCGTGGGCAGGGCCGTGATGCAGGAAACTGCGCCGACCAAGAAGGAGGACTAATTATGAAGATCGAATTGGACAACAATCTGGTGACGTTTACCCCTGAATCCGAGGCCGAGGTTAAGGCCCTTACCATGTTGTGGTCGACGGTGGTCGATTGCGTCGGCTTCAACAAAAAGCTGGTGGCGGTTGGCGAGTTCCTGCCGCCCAAGAGTTCAACCGCACGTTTTGCCATCGAGGGCTGAACGGCTAACGGCATCGGTTTGAGCTATGCGCGAACGTCTCTTCAAGCGAACAATCACCGAGCTGCTGCAGACCGCTTCCCTGTCTGAGTTGGATGCCGCCTTGCGCGGTTACGACGAACAGCAGTTGCTGAATCCGTTGTTCTCCGGGATCTGCCGGAGCGAAGAGCGGTTGAAATGGCATGCGGTGGCGGCCATGGGTCCCGTGGTCGCCCGCCTTGCCGACCGGGAGATGGAGGCGGCGCGGGTGGTGATGCGGCGCTTGATGTGGAGCCTGAACGACGAGTCCGGCGGCATCGGCTGGGGCGCTCCCGAGGCCATGGCCGAGGTGCTGGCCTGTCATGCCGGCCTGGCCCAGGAGTACACCCACGTGTTGGTCTCGTTTATGCGTGAGGATGGCTTTTTTATTGAGTACGAGCCGTTGCAGCGGGGCTTGATGTGGGGATTGGCTCGGCTGGCGGCGATGCGGCCAAGCCTTTTGGCCGCCAAGGGTGCAACGGGTTACCTCCTGCCCTATCTGGATTCGGAGGATGCCGCGGTGCGTGGGCTTGCCGCTCGGGCGCTGGGGATGCTGCAGGCTAAGGATGCGGCTTCGCCGCTGGCGCAGCTTTTTGGTGATCACCGGCCGGTTCGCTTCTGGCAGGCAGAGGGGATGGTGGAGGCGTCGGTGGCGGAACTGGCCCGGCAGGCCCTTGCCGATCTCGCCTCACCAGGGCGGCAATGATTTGTCCTTGACAGTTTGGCAGGAGGATTGATATAAGACTAAACATATCTTATTTGTCCTGAACTGTTGTGAATGGAGGTGCCGGGTGCGATTGACAAGGGCTGGCGAATATGCGGTGCGATGTGTGCTGTATCTGGCGCGTCGTGGACCTGGGGCGTTGGTGAGCCGCAAGGAAGTCGCCGAAGAGGCGGACATCCCCGGCCAGTTCCTGGCCAAGATCGCCCAGCAGTTGGCGCGGCAGGGGATCATCGAGATCATGCAGGGGGCGGGCGGCGGCTACCGTCTGTCGACCGATCCCGACCGGATCACCATGCTGGAGGTGATCGAGACGATCATCGGCGAAATAGCCCTCAACGATTGCGTGCTCCGCCCCGGCTCCTGCGGCAACAGCGACATCTGCGCCGTGCATCGGGTATGGGGCGAGGCGCAGGCCCGGTTGCGTGACCATCTGAACGGGGTGACCTTTGCCGATCTTCTTGCCGAGGAAGAGCGGCTGCGTGGCTGATCTGCCAGTGAAAATATTTGTCAGGTGGGTTGTGTTTGTACTATATAAGGATTGTTGCCTCGCTGGCGGGTCTGCCGCCGCGAGTTTCCGGAGGTATCATGGCGTCGTTGCAGGGAGTGCTTCAATTCTACCGGGATGGGTTCCGGTCCATGGTTCTCGGCAGAACCCTCTGGAAGATCATTCTTATCAAACTCATCGTCATGTTCGGCGTCCTCAAGCTGTTTTTCTTCCCCGATTATCTGCAAACGAATTTCAGCAACGACCGTGATCGCGCCGATCACGTGCTTTCGGTTCTTTCTCGGCCCGTCTCCGACCGGGCCGGTTTTGGGAATACGGCCTTGGCGGAACAGCCAAACGCGCCGGGTGCCGTTAAAGAAAAACCATAAGGAGGTAGAACGTGCTCGAACAAATGGATCTGACAATGGTGAATTGGGCGCGCGCGCAGTTCGCGCTCACCGCCATGTATCACTGGATCTTCGTGCCGCTGACCCTGGGGCTCTCTTTTCTGCTCGCATTTTACGAGACCCTCTACTACAAGACCGGCAATGAGGCCTGGAAGCGGATCACCAAGTTCTGGATGGGACTGTTCGGGATCAACTTCGCCATCGGCGTAGCCACCGGCATCATCCTTGAGTTTGAGTTCGGCACCAACTGGTCCAATTACTCCTGGATGGTGGGCGATATCTTCGGGGCGCCGTTGGCCATCGAGGGTATTTTCGCCTTCTTCCTCGAGGCGACCTTCTTCGCGGTGATGTTTTTTGGTTGGGACCGGGTCTCGAAAAGGTTTCATCTCATCGCGACCTGGATGGTCGCCATCGGTTCCAACCTTTCCGGACTGTGGATCCTCATCGCCAACGGCTGGATGCAGCGACCGGTGGGGATGCAGTTTAACCCGGACCTGGCCCGGTTCGAGATGCAGGATATCGCTGCATTGATCTTCTCGCCGGTGGCAATCGGCAAGTTCACCCATGCCACCAGTTCGAGCTTTCTGCTCGCCTCCCTTTTCGTGATCGGCATCTCCTCCTGGTATCTGCTGAAGGGCCGTCACCTTGAGATGGCCAAGAAGAGCATCGTCGTCGCCGCGGTATTCGGCCTGGTTTCCTCGGCCCTGGTGGGCTTTACCGGCGACGAATCCGCTT
>JAOUHH010000044.1 GCA_029865195.1 Desulfobulbaceae bacterium | reverse complement strand
AACGTATTGTGGCAAATTGGACATCCGAACCATGAAAACGAAAAATCACCTTTGCAACGTCACCGGAGGCACGCAGCACCATGAACAATCTCGCCAAAACCTTTCTCCTGATGGCGGCCCTCACCGCCCTCTTCCTGGTGGCCGGACAGGCCCTTGGCGGCCGGCAAGGCCTGGTCATGGCCCTGCTGTTGGCGCTTGCCATGAATTTTTTCGCCTACTGGTTCAGTGACAAACTGGCGCTTTCCATGGGCGGCGCCCGCGAGGTGTCGGCAAGCGAGATGCCGGAATTGCACCGGATGGTGTCCACCCTGGCCGGCCGGGCCGGTTTGCCCATGCCGCGCCTCTACGTCATGGACAGCCCAACTCCCAACGCCTTCGCCACCGGCCGCAACCCGGAACACGCCGCCGTCGCCGTCACCGAGGGCTTGATGCGACTGCTGCAGCCTGAAGAAATCGAAGGGGTGCTGGCCCATGAGCTGGCCCATATCAAAAACCGTGACATCCTGATCAGTTCGGTGGCAGCGGTGATGGCCGGCGCCATCAGCTACCTGGCGACCATGGCCCAGTGGGCAATGCTCTTTGGCGGCGGACGCCGTGACGACGAGGAAGGCGATCTGGGCGGCGTGGTGGGCGCGGTGGTGATGATGATTGTCGCCCCGCTTGCGGCAACCCTTATCCAGATGGCGATCTCCCGGAGCCGCGAATACCTGGCCGACGCCACCGGCGCCGGTATCTGCGGCCACGGCAAGGGGCTCGCCGGCGCCCTGCAACGGCTGGCGGAATACAATCAGCGGCTGCCCATGCAGGTCAACCCGGCCACCGCCCAGATGTACATCGTCAACCCCCTCTCCGGCGGCACGGTGGCGAACCTGTTCAGCACCCACCCGCCCATCGAGGAACGGATCAAACGGCTCCTGTCGGCATCAAGAGGTTAGGCAAACCATCGCAGCGGCCGCACCTCCGACGCCAATA
Organism: Desulfobulbaceae bacterium; assembly: GCA_029865195.1. Taxonomy (GTDB): domain Bacteria; phylum Desulfobacterota; class Desulfobulbia; order Desulfobulbales; family UBA5123; genus UBA5123. The sequence continues at coordinate 12,354 of JAOUHH010000044.1, read as the reverse complement.
GCTGCGCAGCTTACGCTTTTGGCACCATCAGCTGCCGGGCCAGGGCCTCGACCTCGGCCATCACCCCGCCCTGCGTTGCCACCTCGCCGGCCGCTCGAACCCCGCAGGCACGCAGACAGTGGGTTTCGCCAAAGCCGAGCCACTTCATGAAATAGGCGTAGCGGGGATAGATATCGGCAAAGGTATCGCTGTCGCCGTGCCCCTGGCTGATCATGAAGACCCACTGTTTGCCGCCCTGAAGCCTACTTGGATTGGGGTTGGTGAGATAATCTGGTTTCAGGTAGGAAAAGGTGCGGTCGATGAACCCCTTCAACTGGCTTGACACCTCACCGAAGTAAACCGGGCTCGCCGAGACCAGGATATCGGCATCCCGCACCGCCGCCAACACCTCGGATAAATCATCCTTCAGGATGCAGTGGTCCAAATCCTTCTTGCAGGCGTAACACCCCTGGCACCCCTTGTAGTTGAGGCTGTTCAGGGAAAAAACCCTGGTCGCCGCGCCCAAACCGGCGGCGGTCTCCAGAAACCGCCTGGCCATGGTGGTGGAATTGCCGTTTGACCGCGGACTGCCGAGCAGACAGACGATGTTCATATCCCTTCACCTCCCGAGTTTGTATCCACAGAGAGCTTCACGCCACCAAGCCGTCACGGAAATCAACCAGCACCTTGAGCACCCCCCGGCTGCCGGCCCTGGCCAGGGCCGCCAACGCCTGCTCGGCAGGGAAAACCGCATCGATCAGCGGCACCACCGCAACCTTCCCCTCGGCAAGCGCCGCCAGGGCCGGCGGGAAAGAACCGCACCGGGAACCGACCATGGTGATCTCGTCCACCACCGCCGGAGCGAGGTTCAACGGTGCCCCTTCCGCCACCGTGCTCTTGAGCACCACCGTGCCCCGTGGCCGCACCTGCTGCAACGCATCCTTGAGCCCCAGCGCCGAACCGGTGGCCTCAACCACCAGATCGTACTGCTTGGCGGCGGTCATCTCGTTTGCCATGATCGTCCGGATCCCGCAATCTTGCGCCAAGGCAAGCTTGGCAGGATGATGCCCGACCAGGGTTACCTCCGGGGTCACCGTCTTGAGCACTTGGGCGATGAGAAGCCCGAGTTTGCCGTCCCCCAAAACCAGCACCTTGTCGCCGTTGCGCAGGTCGACCTGCTCGAGCACGGCAAAAGCGGCGGCGAGCGGCTCGACAAAAACCGCGGCCTCATCGCTGATTTCTGCCGGCACCGGATGGAGGTTGCCCACCGGCAGGGTGAGGTAATCGGCCAGTGCACCGTCCCGGCCATGAATGCCGAGGACCTGTCGATTGCGGCAGTGGCCGACGAGGCCCTGCCCGCAAAAGTCGCACTCGCCGCAGCCGATGTTGATCTCTCCCACCACCCGCCTGCCGACCAGTTCCTGGCCGGGTCCGTTCACCGCCTCCACCCGGCCGACAAACTCGTGGCCGAGGATGCCGCAAAACCGCTGGTATCCCTTGATTATTTCCAGATCGGTGGCGCAGATGCCGGCCATCAGCACCCGCACCAACGCCTCGCCGGCCGCCGGTTCCGGCATGTGATAATCCTTACATGGTTCAAGCTTGCCCGCAAAAACTACCGCCCGCATCAGCGCCCCTCCTCATCCGTTGGCAACACCTGCACCAGGGTGGCGCCCCAGCCGCCGCCGTCTTCGCCTGCCAGACGGAAACCGGACACGGCCGGCATCCGTTCGAGAACCGCATGCACCAGCCGCCGGAGCGTCCCGCTGCCCTTGCCGTGAATGATGCGCACCTCGCTGATTCCCATTTTTTGACACTCTTCGATATATGCGGCAAGCAGGCTCTTCACCTCGCCGGGCCTGAAGGCATGCAGATCCAACACCCCGTCGATGGGCAACTGCACCGCCTCTTCTTCCGTGATCTTTGCTGCCATCCACCGCCCCTTTAACAATGCACTGTAACCGCCTTTGCCGAGAAAAAAAACCGTATGTCAACAGACGGCATCGGCAGAGGCCGAGGCATCCGCCTGCGCGTCGCCATCCGCACGATGTTCCGCTCGATACCGCCCCACCACGCACATGGCGGCCATGGCCCCCACCGCCTCCACCATTTCCGGCAACGAGATGGCCTGATTGAACCCGCCCAGGTGCGGGCCGGTGCGCAGAACGATATCCTCACGGCCACGCTCGCAGGAGACCGCCTTGCTCTCCGGATACCCACGCCGGCACAAAAATTCGATAAAATCGGCATCACTCATCACCGACTGATCCGCCACCCGCAGAATCTCATCCATGTGGTGATCGACGCCCATCTCCGCAATCATCCGCTGCACGAGACGATCGAGATCAAAAGGAAGCGCTTCGGGGGCGGCAAGCCCGGTGAAGCCGAGATGATAGGCACGGTACATTCCCTCAATCGCCAGCCCGAGAACCACTCTGTCGAAGAGATGGCGGGCATCCACCGGCGCGCCGTCGGGCAGCACCCCCTGCAGTTCGGGTTCCTTGTTACGAAAATAGCTTGCCGCCACCAGCAACATGCTCAAGAATTGCGCCCCCATCTGCTGATAGAAATCGCGGCGCGGCGCAACGGCAAGCAGAAGATGCTCAAAGTCACGCGGCCCACCCACCCCGAGATTGGGATGCCGACAGGATTCGAGCCAGCGGTCAAGCCTGCCCCCCAGGGTCCAGTCATAGTAACCGCCGTCCGCGCGGCGATCCCGCTGCACCCGGTTATGGAAGAGCGGGATCAAGGCATCATGCATGATCCCCTGGCCGGCCAGCCTGCCGAGGATCATCGCGTTTTTTGCGAGCAGCGCCGGCAACTCGCCATCCGTAAGGTCGGCCGCCCCGCCGGGTTCGTTGAGATAGCAGTAATAATCGGGGGGGGCGACAAAGGCGATGGCATACCCGCGCGGATGGAGGGAAAGGTGCGACGGGCGCGGCACAGGCAGATCGCCAAGCCTGAACAGAAACCCGCCACTGGGGGTGGCAAGCGGCCTGGGAACGGCAAAGGTGCCGGCAAAGTCACCGAGATTCCCGCGCAGCCAGGCAAGCCACCGCGCCTCGTCGGCCAGGGCCGGCACCGAGTCATCGCCGCGGGCGAACTTGACCACCAGCAGGCCCACCCCGCCGGCAAGCGGCGCGACCAGGCTGCGCCCGACAAAGGCCATACCGCCGCGACCGTCAACCAGCTCCGCGTCGGGCAGATCCCGCCAGGCGAGCAGGGGCGGAACTTCATCGGTGGAGTGGGGCGGCAACGACGGCGGAGAAAAGGTAAGCGGCAAGCCGGCCAATATTTCACAGACCGCCCGTTGCCCGGCGCCGGAGCCATGCCGGAGTTGACCGTACAACACCTGCATGGCCGCTTCGCTCCTAGCCGAGCCCTCTCCGCGGTAGACAGCGAGCAGGGCGCCGGCCGCCTCCCGAAACAGAAACAGGCCCTGCCGCTCGGCGACCAAGCGGGGATCGACAAAAAGGTCGGCCAGAACGGCCACGCACTGCTCAGTGGCCAGCGCCGGATACTCCCGCATAAGCTCATGCAGGTTGCGGGTGGCCATGAATTTGGCGATAAAGTCGAACCAGGGGGAACACAGGGTTTCCTCTAGCCGCCGCCGTTCTCTAACTAGACGCTCCTCCACCAACTCCTCCGGTGCTGTCTGTATCTCACCGTAAAAAAAAAGGAGCCGCTCAAACGAGAGCGACCCCCTTTTCAATACAAGTAAACGGCTTAAGGCTTACTTATGGCAAGCGCCGCACTTGGTCTGTGCACCCTTCGCTTTGTGGCAACCCTTGCAGCTCTCATGAGCGGCATTCTTGAAGCTGTTCACCTTGGCGTTGGCCATGTCCTTGTTATGACAAGTGGCACATTTCGCTTCCTTGCCGGCTACATAGGGGCCTTTGGTGCCATCGGCATTCTTGGTGTGATGGCAGGCATCACATTTCTCGCGGTCCTGATGGGCCTTGTGCGGGAAATGGGCGGGCTTCTTGCCGGTGTCGCTCAAGGTCATCTCGGCGGGACCTGCATTACCGGCGAAGCTGACACCAGCTACGGCACAGGTGAATGCGAAGGCAAAGGCAGCGGTACAGATAATCATCTTTTTCATCTTTTCCCCCTTTCAAAAAATTATTATTGAACAACCCAGAAAGCGTTTTTTAACCAACAACGTGATTTGTATATTCCCTCGCATACTCTTTGTCAAGAAGATATCTCATTGACAAATCAGGGCCTGAAGCATCAAGCACGTCCGTAGCTGTGCAGACCGGAGAGCAGGAAATTCACGCCGTAATAGGTAAAGATAACCGAAAGAAAACCGATGATGGCGATCCAGGCGATCCGCTTGCCGGCCCATCCCCGCACGTAACGGGCATGCAGCGCCAGCGCATAGACAAACCAGGTGATCAGCGACCAGGTCTCCTTGGGATCCCAGCTCCAGTAGGTACCCCAGGCGGAATTCGCCCAAACCGCGCCGGTGATGATACCGGTGCTGAGCCAGAGGAAGCCGAAGACCATGGTCTTGTAGATGATATCATCGATATCGCCAAGTGACGGAAGGACATCGAAGATCCCCTCGCCTTTCTCTCCGCCGGCGCGCTCCTCATGGCCGGCCTTGAGCAGATACATGATCCCCATCCCGCAGGCCACCGCAAAGGCGGCATAGCCGATGAAACAGGTCACCACATGGGCGATGAGCCAGTTGCTCTGCAGCGCCGGCACCAGCGGGGTGATCTGCTGGTTAATCTCGCTGGCAAAGGATGCATACGCCATGCTCAGGAAGGCAAACGGCATCGCAAAACCGCCGAGCATCCGGTTCTTGAACTTCCACTCCACGCCAAGATAAAAGACGACGATGGCCCAGGCAAAGACCACCAGCGACTCGTACATGTTGGACAAGGGGGCGTGTCCGATCCCCATCTGGTAGGACTCAACCCAGCGCAGACCGATGCCGGCCGTCTGCAGCAGCAGACCCGTCAACGCCGTCAAGGTACCGATGATACTGATCTTTTTTGCCCGAAAAACCAGTACGGCGATATAGACTATGGAAGAAAACAGATACGCAAAAGTGGTGAACCCTAAAAGCTGTGAACTGTTCATGACGATTCCTTGATCCGAGTAAGGCTGTCGTTCCGCCTGATTTTTTCAGCTAAGGCGTTAAACTCCTTAGCAAAGCCGATCCGGTCCTTGTTGGCGGAGCCGGAAAGCAGAATCCGGGTCGATCCATCTTGTTTGGTAACATATATCCAAACCCGCCGGTGGGAGAGAAAAAACGCCACCACCAAGCCCAGCAGCATGGCCATGCACCCCACATACACATACCAGACCCCGGGATCTTTGGCAACTTGCAGGCCGGTTGCATAGCGTCGCTTCAGCGACACCGTATAGGTGGCCGCAGGCCGCTCCACCTTGCCGGCCATGTTTTCGGTGAGCCAAAAGGCCGCCGGCTCACCCTTGTTATCGGTAAACCAGATCTTGTACCCATACCCCGTACGCTCGGAGCCCTGGATATTGACGATTCCGAAGCTCACCCCTTCCTCGGGCCAGGAGATCTCACGCTTGGGCATGACGACAAAGACCTGTTCGGCGTGGGTACGCTCGTTGACGATCTTCACCATGGTTTCGTTGCGGGGCTCATAACTGGCCTGATAGAAGGTATACCCCTCGTAATCAAGGGGATCGTTGACCACGATGGATTTTTTGAGAACCTCCTTGCCGTCCTTGATGACGGTCAGATCCGAGCGGAATTCCTTGGGGGCGCCGGTATCATAGAAGGAAAGATCGAATTTGTCACAGCGGACACTGAAGCCGAGGTCGATGGGCTGGTTGTCCTTGAAGGCGTAGATGGCACTAGTTGTCCCGCCTTCAGGGAGGTTCACCCCGCCCTTGTGGCCGAAGAGCGAGCCGATGATCGCGCCGACAAAGATGATCAGGACACTGGCATGCACCACATAGACGCCAAGCCGCGTCCAGGCGCCTTTCTGGACGAAGAGGAGGGTGCCGTCGCCGAGTGGGGCCTGCCTGACCCCTGCCCCGAACGTGCCCAGAACCGACTTGGCAACCGCCACCGCCCCTTCCGGGTCGTTGTCGACCTGAAAGTCCTGCCGCTGCGCCTGCCGCTCGACCCGCTCGGGGGTGGTATCGAGGTTATCCTGCACCACCATCCGCCAGACGTTGGGCAACCGGTCGATGGTGCAGACGATGAGGTTGAGGCTCAGCAAAACCAGCAACGACACGAACCAGCCGGAATTATACATGTCGTTGAAATTAAGGATCTCAAACAATCTGGCGAGGTTGGGGCCATACTGTTCGTAATAGAACCCGGGATCGCGGTTCTGCTGGATGACCGTGCCGATGATGGACGCAAGCGCCAAGACGATGAAGGTGAACAGCGTCAGCTGCACCGAGGCGAAGAACTGCACGAAGGGATTTTTTGTCTTTTTCATGAAACCACTTTCAACTTTTAGAAGAAATTATTATTTCGGTAAATCCTGAAATAGGTTTATTGGACCTGGTATTGCTACCATGCCGCTTTGCCGGGTGTCAATTAAAAAGCTCTCCTGCCAAGGTACCGCAGGCCTTGGTTTCGGCCCGGGCCGGCCGAACATCCCCACCCGCATCCCGCATCGCGCCCCATGACCATAACCGGGATAAAAATTGCGAACAAAACTGTTGCCAATGCGCCTTGAAAACGGTATAAGGACTGGTTTCAAAAAAACAGCAAGGAGTCCTACCATGTCTAGAGAATGTGAAATTTGCGGCAAAAAACCCGCTACCGGCAACAACGTAAGCCACGCCAACAACAAGAACCGCCGTCGCTGGCTGCCCAACCTGCAAAAGGTTCGGATGGCTACCCCGGGCGGCAACAGCAAGTCCGTACGCGTCTGCACCCGTTGCATCCGCACCGGCGCCGTCGTCAAACCCGCCTGATTTCACGGGCGCGTGTGCCAGACACCGCGTACAGCCTGCTCGCAACACAGTTCATTCAGGACAACCTGTCCTGAATGAACTGTTACCTACCGTACTTATCGACTAACAACCTCCGATAAGCCCCCCAAAGACCAGCAAGAATCCAGCTTAACCCCTTCTCGCCTCGATCACCCCGGACAACTGCCTGATGTGCTGCAACAGCCTTTGCAGGTGCGGCAGATCGGTAATCTCCACCACCACCTTGATCTGCGCCGTCATGCCGTCGGAGGTCTGCGCATCGACGCTCAAGATATTGGCGTCGTCGCTGCTGATGGTGCTGCTGAGCGAGGCCAGAAACCCCTTCTGATCCTGGGCGATGACCAGGATCTGCGCCCGATGGCTGATCCGACTGGATTTGGCCCACTCGACCGCCACATGCCGGTCGGGATCGGTATTGCGGAAGTTGCCGCAGGCGATCTTGTGGACCGAGATCCCGCGCCCGGCGGTAATGAACCCCATCACCTCGTCGCCGGGAACCGGCATGCAGCAGTGGGAGATGCGCACCATGATGTCGTTGATGCCGTCGATGATGATGGCGTCGCCACGGCTGCCCCGGTGACCTGATTTTTCCGCAACAAGCTCGGTCGCCACCACCTCATCCGGCGGCCGGATCTCCTCGGGCAACAGCCGCTTGACGATACCGTCAACGGTCAAGCGTCCGGCCCCCACCCCGCGCATGAGCTCCTCCAGGGTATTGCAGGCGAAACTCTTCATGATCTCGCGCAAATGGCCGCTGCGGATCAGCTTCTTCAGATTGAGCTGATGCTTGCGCAACTCCCGCTCACAGATCTCCTGCCCGCGCTGCAGGTTTTTCTCCTGCTCCTCGCGGTTCAGCCACTGCCGGATCCGGCTCTTGGCGCGGCCGGTCTTCACCAGGCTCAGCCAGCGCCGGTTGGGGTGCTGGGTCGTGGAGGTGAGGATCTCCACCTGATCGCCGTTCTTGAGCTCGTACTTCAGCGGCACCAGCCTGCCGTTGACCTTGGCGCCCACGCAATGGTTGCCCACCTCGGTATGCACGTTGTAGGCGAAATCAAGCGGCGTGCTGCCCTGCACGATCTCCCGCACCTCGCCGCTGGGGGTGAGGACATAGACCTGCGCGCTTTCCAGTTCGGTTTTCACCGCCTCGAGGAACTCCTGCGGCTCCTTGAGGTCGTGGAGTGACTGCACCATCTGCTTCAGCCACTTGAACAGCTTGACGTCGCTCTTGGAGATGGCCCGGCCTTCCTTGTAGGCCCAGTGGGCGGCGAGGCCCTCCTTGGCGATCTCGTCCATCTCCTCGGTGCGGATCTGGATCTCCATGAACTCGCCGTGCGGCCCGACCACCGAGGTATGGACGCTGCGATAGCCGTTGTCCTTGGGCTTGCTGATGAAGTCCTTAAAGCGCCCCTCGCACGGCAGCCACAGGGAATGCACCAGGCCGAGGGCGGCATAGCACTCCTTGACCGACTTCAGGATGATGCGGAAGGCGACCTTGTCGTACACCTTTTCCAGCGGGATATTCTGGGCAATGAGCTTCTTGTAGATGGAATAGAGATGCTTGGGCCGCCCCATGATATGGCATTCGGTAATCCCGAACTCATGGAGCTTGTCGTAGAGGATCGCCTTGACCTCGTCAACGTACTGCTGCCGCTCCTCAAGGGAGGTCTCGATCTTGCCGGCAAGGTCTGCGTACTCGGCGGGATGCAGATACTCGAAGGTCAGGTCCTCGAGCTCCCGCTTCATCCAATCGATACCGAGACGGCTGGCCAGCGGCGCATAGAGTTCAAGCGTCTCCTGGGCCACCTCGATCTGCCGCTCGCGGGAGATGGCGCGCAGGGTCTTCATGTCGTCGAAGCGGTCCGCGAGCTTGATCAGCAGAACCCGGATATCGGTGGACATGGCCAGAAACATCTTCCGGACATTCTCGGCCTGGTAGGCGACCCGGTTGTTGAAATGGACGTTGGTGATCTTGGTGGCGCCGCTGACAATGGCAGCCACATCCTTGCCGAACAGCTTCTTGATCTCCTGCTCGACGGCCGCGGGCGATTCGGCCTCCTTCAGCGCCCCATGGAGAAGGCCGGCCATCAACGAATGCAGATCGAGCCGCATCGCCGCCAGGGTGTACGTCACCGACAGCAGATGGGTCAGATAGGGCTCACCGGAGAGGCGCTTCTTGTTGGCGTGGATCTTGGCCGCGTATTCATGCGCCTTGCGGAGCGGCGTAAGATCCTCGCCAGAGAGATAGCCCTCGGCGCGGGCAACGATGTCGTTGATGGTCGGCATAAAAAAATCGCAGTCGCAAACAGCTCAGACGGCAGCCGTCAGTTCGGTCCTGATTTGGGCGGCAAGCGCTGGCACCACCTCGGCAAGCGGCAGGGCAGAGGTCTCGCCGGTGGCGCGGCGGCGGATCTCCACCACCCCGTCCTTGGCAAAGCTCTTGCCCACCATCAAGCGGAAGGGAATCCCGATCAGGTCGGCATCCTTGAACTTGCTGCCCGGCCGTTCGTCGCGATCGTCGAGCAACACATCGATGCCCTGGCCCCGGAAGTCGTTGTACAGCTGCTCGGCGGCGGCGGTGATCGCCTCGTCGTTGGGCGAGAGGTTGAGGATAATGACCTGGAAGGGGGCGATGGGCAGGGGGAAGATGATCCCGTCCTTGTCGTGATTCTGCTCGATGGCGGCGGCCACCGTCCGGCTGACGCCGATCCCGTAGCAGCCCATCACAAAGTGCTGCTCCTGGCCCTGGTTGTCGAGGAAGACCGCGTTCAGCGCCTCGCTGTAGTTCTTGCCCAATTTAAAGATATGCCCCACCTCGATGCCGCGGGTCAGGTTCAACTCCGCGCCGCAGACCGGGCAGCGGTCCTCCTCGGTGACCATCCGCAGGTCGGCGACACTCTCCACCTCGAAATCCCGGCCCAGGTTGACGTTGAGCAGATGGAAATTCTTCTCGTTGCCGCCAACCACGAAGTTTTTCATCAGGGCCACCTCGCGGTCGGCCACCACCCGGATCTTGAGGCCGATGGGGCCGAGATAGCCGGTGGGGACGCCGGTGGCGTCGAAGACCTGCTTGTCGTCGGCCATCTCCACCTCGATGGCGCCGAGGAGGTTCTTGAGCTTCACCGGCTGCACCTCGTGGTCGCCGCGCACCAGCACCGCCACCGGCTTGCCGTCGGCAAGGTAGACCATGGTCTTGACCAGTTCCTTGGGCGTGATCCCCAGAAACTCGGTGACCGCCTCCACCTTGCGCTTGCCCGGGGTCTCCTTCTTCTCAAGCGGCAGCGGCGCCGCTTGGGTTGCCGGAGCGGCCGGCGGCATCGCTGTGGCCTTCTCCATGTTGGCGGCGTAGGTGCATTTCTTGCAGATCACCAGGGTGTCCTCGCCGGTATCGGCCAGCACCATGAACTCGTGGGAGAAGTTGCCGCCGATGGAGCCGGTGTCGGCCTCCACGGCCCTGAACTTGAGCCCGCAACGCTGAAAGACCCGGTGATAGGCGTAATGCATGGTCTCGTAGGCCTTGTTCGCCCCTTCTTCATCGGCGTCGAAGCTGTAGCCGTCCTTCATGATGAACTCGCGGCCGCGCATCAGGCCGAAGCGGGGCCTGATCTCGTCCCGGAACTTGGTCTGAATCTGATAGAGATTCAGCGGCAGGCCGCGATAGGAGTGCACCTCGCGGCGGATGAGGTCGGTGATCACCTCTTCGTGGGTGGGCCCGAGGCAGCTTTCCCGGCCGTGCCGGTCTTTGAAGCGGAGCAGTTCGGGACCGTACTTCTCCCAACGGCCCGACTCCTGCCAGAGATCGGCGGGCTGCACCATGGGCAGCAGCACCTCCTGGGCGCCGGCGTTGTTCATCTCCTCGCGGACGATCCGCTCCACGTTCCGGATCGCGGCAAGGCCCAGCGGCAGGTAGGAGTATACCCCGGAGGTGATCTTGCGGATGAATCCGGCCCGCAGCAGTAATTGATGGCTCACCACCTCGGCATCGGCCGGGGTTTCCTTCAAGGTCGGCAACAGCAGTTGCGAATAACGCATCTTTCTCTTCCTGTGTAATGTATCAATCAATCCGCCGCGTCTTTGTACTGCGCGGCCATCTTGTCCAGTTCTTCGATAAATACGGCCAGCAACTCGGACTCCGGCACCTTCTTGTAGAGCTTGCCCTTCTTGAAGATGATCCCCACCCCGTTGCCGCCGGCCACGCCGAGATCGGCCTCCTTGGCCTCGCCCGGGCCGTTGACCACGCAGCCCATCACCGCGATCTTCAGCGGCACGGTCATGGTCTGGATGTAGCGCTCCACCTCCTCGGCGATCCCGAAGAGGTTGACCTGGCAGCGGCCGCAGGTGGGGCAGGAGATCAATTCCGGGCCCCTAGTGCGGATATGGAGGCTCCGCAGCAGCTCGTAGCAGACCCGGATCTCCTCCACCGGTTCGCGGGTGAGCGAGATCCGGAAGGTATCGCCGATCCCTTCGTAGAGGAGCATGCCGAGGGCAACGCTCGATTTGACGGTGCCGGCGATCAGGCCGCCCGCCTCGGTCACCCCGAGATGGAGGGGATAGTCGCATTTCGCGGAGAGGAGCCGATAGGCGTCGATGGTGGCGATGGCGTCCGAGGACTTGAGCGAGATCTTGATCTCCCTAAAGTCAAGCGCCTCCAGGAGCGCAACGTTGCGAAGGGCGCTCTCCACCAGCGCGGCAGGGGTCGGATGGCCGTGTTTCTTGAGGATATCCTTTTCCACCGAGCCGGAGTTGACCCCGACCCGGATCGGCACCCGGTGGGCCTTGGCGGCCGCCACCACATTGGCGAGCTTTTCAGGCCCGCCCAGGTTGCCGGGGTTGATCCTGATCCCCTGGGCGCCGTTCTCCATGGCGGCCACCGCCAGCCGATGATCGAAATGGATGTCGGCGATCAGCGGGATTCCGATCCGGGCGCGGATTTCGCGGATCGCCCGGGCGGCGTCGAGGTCGAGGACCGCCACCCGGATGATCTCGCAGCCGGCCGTTTCCAGGCTCTTGATCTGAGCGACGGTGGTCTCGACATCACGGGTATCGGTGTTGGTCATCGACTGCACGGCAATGGGCGCGTCTCCGCCCACCGGCACATCGCCGACCATGATCTGTCTGGTCTTTTTGCGAGTAATCATGAGGCGCGATTATACACGTTCAACCGGCAACTTGCATCCCCCTTTTTCCGCGGTGCGGCGAAGTTTTCTCCACGGTTGCAATTCCCCGCCGCCCTTGGTAGATTGCCGCCATGAAACTGCTGATCACACTCGTCGGGCTGGTGCTGGTGCTGGAGGGTTTGCCGTACGTCGCGTTCCCCAAGGCGATGCAGGAATGGCTGCGGCAACTCACCGAAACCGACCCCAAGATTCTGCGGGTGATGGGGATCATCGCCATGGCCATCGGCTTCCTGCTCTGCTACGTCACCCAGCGCACCAACCT
>JAOUHH010000265.1 GCA_029865195.1 Desulfobulbaceae bacterium | reverse complement strand
CCAGCCGCTCGTTGACCCGCGGCGGCGAAAACCAGCCGTACGCCGCCGCAGGCGCGCCCGGTTCCGGGGCGCCGACCCCCAAAAGGTGGCCGAGCCGCAGCTTCAGCCGCCGGAACAACTCGGGATTGGCGAAGAGTTTGTCCTTGAGCGGGTTGGCCGCGCCCAGGTCCGGCGGGTCGGAGTAGCGGAAGTTATCGTTATAGAGATCGGCCGGAAACGCCCGCACCGGGTCCCAAACCCGCCCATAGGCGCGGTCATGGCCCCACGGCGCCACCGTCCACCTTGCGGGTTCCCGCCTGCTCCGGTACAGGAAATAGCCCTTATTGTAGGTCTCGTTATCACTGGTCAGGATGGTGGCGGCGAGCCAGTTGAGCAACGAATCGACATCAAAACGGCGGTCGACAAAGGCGGCAAAGGATGCGACCGGGGTGGCCTCGATCTCCCTGATCAAGGCGGCCAACTCCCAGGCATCCGTGCCGGCAGGCGACAGCTTCTCCCAGCAATCCCCGGCCCGATCGAGGGAGGCGACGGTCAAATCCCCGCAGTAGCCGCCGGCCCGGGGGCGAAAGAGCGCGCCGTCACCACCGAGGCCACGCCGGTCGAACATCTCGGGCGCAACCGCCTCGACAAAGAGAAACAAACCGATATATTCGTTGTTGATCGTCACCCGTGCGTACTGCACCCTTGGTACCGCCATCCCCAGAACACGGAAGAGGCTCCAGGTCAGATACTCGCGCAGCATGGTCGAATCGGTGCCCATGGCGTTCAGCGACACCTGCCGCAGCCCGTGCCAGGAGTCACCCGCCGCCAGGTTCAGCAGCAGCGATTTCCGGGGCAGATCACGGACGAGGGCGGCGGCAATCTCGATCCGGCCGGACAACAAACGGCCGTCCTCCTCGATGCTGACCGCAAACGAGGAGGTGTCGTACGGATCCTTGTGAAACAGGACGTCGGCGTCCACCGGGTCCATGCGCAGGAAGAGGGTGAGGGTTTCATCTGCCGGGGGCCATTGCATGGCCTGGGCGGCAACCGATGTCGATTGGGCAAAGCCCGGCGACGGCTGCAAACCACTCCCCGCCGCGACAAGCAGGCAAAATACCGCCGACAGCGCCCGCGCCCCAATCATCCCCGTCCCCGATCGCCTCATTTCCAGGTCCTCGACACGCTGACGTTGCCGCCGACCCCGCTCCCGACGTTGCGCCCCCATAGATCGCAGTAGAGCCCAAAGCCGACGCTCCAGTCCTTGGGCAGCGCATATTTCACACCCAGACCGGCCTTCAGCACGTCGTACTCCGGCAGCTGGTCGTAGCCAAGGGCGGTGTTGCTCTCCACCTTGCCGTTACCGAGAGAGAAATCGCCCAGCAGCTCACCCCAGCCCTCCCACTTGGCGGTCAACTGCTGCGTCCACTTGAGATAGGGCCGAACCTGACCGGCGGGCGGCCCCTCCCAGAGCCGCACCGTGACCCCGGTCTCGGCGTGGCTCCGCGGACGATCGAGAAAGCGCATCGCCAAGCCGACCTCGACCCCGAAACGGCCGTACCCGAGCCGCACCTGCCGATCCCGCGCATAACCGGAGGGGATAATGACGCCCGCCTCCCAGGTCCGGCCGTTCTCGTTGCGGTTCAGCCGCCCCCGCATCCCGAGGCGCAGGTCGCCAAGGCCTGCGGCTGAGCCGGCTTCACCCTTTTTCTGGATCAGATCGGCGGCGGCGTAGAGGGTCCGATAGTAGGAATAGCCGTACTCATATTGCTGGCTTAGGTTCCAACTTTCGAAACGGTGCCCGGCATCCCGCCGCACCCCGTCACTGTCCCAATAGTCGGTGGAGGCGGAATAATCAAGGGTGGCGGAATAGTGCGACTCCCCCTCGGAACGCATCCAGGCGCCGGCCGCCGCCTGCGACGCAAACGAAAACAGGCCGCAGAACAACAGGCCGAAAATGGCTACGCAAGTACACGCGCTTCGTCTCATCCGATTTCTCTCCTCGTTTCTTTTTCAGCGTTGCCAGTGAAGGCGCAGCAACGCCTCGGCTGGTTTGTTCTGTACCGTATGATGCGGGTCGGCGTCGCCGCCCGCCCGCGGATTACTGTACCAGCACCAGATAAGCGCGCCGTACAGCCATGGCTGAGCGATATTTTCAAGCCACAGATCAATGACCCTAGCCTGCAGCCCCACATCGACCCCATCCCCGGCCTCGTCCAACTGCCGCCAGCGCCAGGGCTCACGATGCGCCCCCTGTGCCGACGGGATGCCGAACTCCAGCAACCACAACGGGCGATCCATCTCGCGACTCAACGCCGCCAGCCGGTCAACCGCCCCTTCCACCGCCCGGCGCAGGTCCGGCAACGCCGCAGATCCGCCCAGGGACGGATAGTAGCTGACGCCGACGCAGTCCAGCAGATGCCAGTAGGCAAAGCCATGCACCCCCTCGATGTTGTGGGCGGCATAGGTCAAGCGGCCCCGATAGCAACCGCGGATCTCGGCGATCAACTGCGCCCACTGCGGCTGCTCGGCGGCCCGGTTTATTTCGGTGCCGATCACCAGCCATTCCGCCCCCTGTTGTTCGGCCAGCCGCGCGTAGTGGAGCAGCGCCTGCGAATAGGCGGCAAACCACTGCCGCCAGCCCTCCTCATCACCGGGGTCAATGGTACCCGCCCAACCGTTGCCGACCAGAACCTGGGGCTTCACAACCACCGCAAACCCCAACCGGTGCGCGGCATCGATGGCGGCGAGCAACTCCTCATCCGTGACCGCGTCGCTACGACTCACCTCCAGCGAGGCGGCGGTCTCCTGATACAGAAAAGGGATGAAGGCGACGGTGTCGGCACCAACCTCCCGCAGGCGGGCCAGGGATTCCGCCGCCGCTTGGCTATTCAGGGGTGCGGCGGCAACCTGCAGGCAGTTGGCGCCACGCCGCCCCTGCCAGGCCTTGCCCAACGGCGGCTGCCGTTCGATCCCGCAACCGGTGAGAACGGCCATGGCCAACAACAAGGGCCACCACGCCCAGCGGCATCGATGGCCAACGGCCGCAGCCGGCGAGGCAAAAAGCCGCGCGCTCACCGTGCCGCCCGCCTCACCGTCGCTGATATACCCGCCAATCCTCATCATCGTAGACCAATTGGTACCGCGCCATGCCGTTGGCAAAGAGCTGGGGATACTGCTTGTTGATCCGGTCGCCGCGGCCACCATGGCCGGTGGGACTCGGCACCGCGATCTGGGCAATCATGGGTGAATCACGCTTGAGCGCCATCTTGAACTCCTCGGAAAAGGAGAGCCGCAACCCTTTGCCGTCGCCTCGGGCGACAATGGCCCGGAAGCCGCTGTTCTCGTCCAGCAGGGTCGGC
>JAOUHH010000077.1 GCA_029865195.1 Desulfobulbaceae bacterium | reverse complement strand
GATCAGGGCGAGGAGGATGAAGGCACGGACATCCTCCTCGCCGGACAGCTGCGCCATGGTGGTGTATAAGACGTAGAACAGCACCAGACTCATGGCATCCTGAACGGTGCCGCTGGTAATCGCCCACAGGAAATACGGATGCGCGATCACCGCCACCAGCATCGCCAGCCGAAATTTCACCCCGTAGCCGCAATCGCGCATCTGCTGCTGCCAAAAAACCAGCAACCCCGCGCCGGCGCAAATCGAAGCGAGATAGGGGGCCAGCATCGGTGGCAGGCCGGGGAGCCAAAAGAACGGGACAAGCAGATAGTACGGCAGGTGCGGGTAGACCAGGCCGAGATTTTCAAACCGGAGTTGCGGGGCGCCGAAGATGCCGATCAACTTTGCGCTGCGCCGCAGAGCGATATCGTTGATGTAGTTGTGCTCCAGCAGCCAGACCGTACAACCGCCGAGGACCACGAACAAAAACACGAAAAGGGCAAGATTACGTGAGGAGAACAGCTTATGCAAGATCCGTCACCGCCTCCAGCACATCGCCCGCCTCCGCATCACTGAGGCCATGGGTGGTCTTCTCCCAGTAAAACGGGTTATGAATCAATTGCCAGAACGCCTTGTAAGCGGCCACCGACATCAACAGCCAATAGAAGGGGGAAAGAACCGCGTAGGGGATCAACGTGAAGTACCTGCGCTTGAAGGCGCCGACCATGGCGATATAGATCAAAAAGGTGTTGCCGAACAACAGGTTGAACAGGCTCAGGTAGAGGATCGCCTGCGGATAGATCGTCTCCAGGATGCGGGTGCCGGTGACCAGCCACAGCGCAAAGGCGCCGTAGAGGAACGGCACGATCAGCATGTTGAGGATGGTGCCGCCGATGAAGAACTGAAACCCCCAAAAGCCGACATGGCCGAGACTGCGATAGAGCACGCGGGGATGACGCATGTGCACCAGATAGGTCTGCATGTAGCCCTTGATCCAGCGTGAACGCTGCCGGATCCAGTTGCCGACCCGGCTGTTGGCCTCTTCAAAGGTGGTGGAGTTGACCACGCCGACCCGATAGCCGCGCTGGGTGAGACGCACGCCGAGATCGGCGTCCTCGGTGACGTTGTACGGGTCCCACGCCTTGATCTGTTTGAGCACCCGCATCTGGAAGTGGTTGGAGGTGCCGCCGAGCGGGATGGGAATCTTGAGCGCCTCCAGGGCCGGCAGGTAAAAATCGAACCAGAGCGAGTACTCCAGGGTGAACATCCTGGTCAGCCAGTTCTGGGTCGAGTTGAAGTAGTTGAGACGGGCCTGGATGCAGGCGGTATTCGCCGGTGCCTTGCGGAAGGCGTTAATCACCTTTTTCAGCTGGTCCGGCTCCGGCATGTCCTCGGCATCGTAAATGGTGACATACTCGCCGCGCGCGAAATGGAGGGCGTAGTTACACGCCTTGGGCTTGGTCTTGGGAAAAGAGGGGGGCACCCGGATAATCTCGAAGATCCCCTCCAGGCCGAGCTCCTTGGCGGCCAGGATGGTCTCCTCGTCATCCTCCTCGAGGATCAGCTTCACGTCCAGCTTGGCAAGCGGATAATCCAGACGACGCAGGGCGGCGGTCAGCTTGGGCAGCACCGCCGCCTCCCGGTACATGGGGACCAGCACCGTGTAGGTGGGCAACTCCCGATCGATCATCGCCGCCACCTCCCGATCCGTTACCTTGATGTCGATCTGCGGCGCCCCTCCCACCCAGACCAACAGGGCGCGCATCCCGAAATTGAACAGGAAGAATACCGCGATGACGACATTGAACAGGATCAAGGTGCCGATCGGTGCCGCGGAAAAGGCGAGAAGCGCGAATACGAGACAGGCGGCCAGCACGGCAAGCTGCCGGTTGGTAAATACGTAACGCGCCGACTGCAAGGGGTTGCACTCCGCCAGATCGTTGACCGCCAGCTCACTGAAATAGCTGTCGGAACTCTGCTGCAGATGCCAGATGACATCGAACTTGGAGGTAAAAACCAGCTCCACATTGTCGCCAAAACGCTCGGTCACGAAGGCCATGGCCTCTTCGCCCGGGTCCACCACCGCCACATGGTAGACACCGTCTCTCAGCCGCCAGGGGATAACCAGCAGCTCGCTGTAGCGAAGCAGGTCGCGGCGGGACAAGAGCTTTGGATCAGGCGGCTCCCGCATCAGGTTGACGAAAGGCTTGCCGTAATGAGCGGCCAGGGTGGTATAGAGGTCAAAGGGGCGCACCCAGCCCTTGGCGAGAACGATGTCCCCCAGCCTGGTTCCCCATTTCCGTTGCAGTTCGAGGGCGGCCTGCAGCTGCTCCTCCCGGAGAAGGCCGGCGCGGACCAACAGATCCCCCATCCGTATCTTCGGTACTTCCATCGTCTTTCCTCGCGCCGGAGCTCCCCCCGGCGCCATTATTCCTGCTGCCTGCGGCTGCGCATGTTCTGGCGGAACAGATAGATCGCGCCGACCCCGAAGAACAGCCACCCCAGGGCCACCAACCAATACCGGTAACGCCCCAGCAGATCAAACCAGCTGCTGTATTTCGGGTAATACGGCTTGAGGAAAACATCCCGACGGCTGTCGAAGGTGAGCTGCACCCCGCGCGCATCGAGGAAGGCGACATCGTTGTCGTTCAAGTGCAGCGTCTGAATGGCGGTCAGATCGCCATCGTGGGCCGGCGCCAGCCAGAGGCCATAATGCGAGCCGCTCTCAACCACCTGCGCCACCGTGATCCCCGGCAACTCGACGGTGTTGAGAACGGTGCGGTTATTGTCGTCCATCATCTTCACCGCGCCGCGATCCAGATGCACCGGCACCCGGTCAAGCGCCACCGCGGCCTTGCCCACCAGCAGAAACGGCGCCGTCGGCCGGACCTCCTTCGCCGGATCAAAGAAGAGCAGTTGCCCGTTCTTCACCTCCAGGGCCAGATCGGCGGTCAACCGGGCCAGCAGCGCCAGTTGCACGTGGGGCCGGGCCAGGGCGGTGCGCGGCAGCAACAGTTGATAGCCCTCGGCAAAATAGGGTCGCAACTCGCTGAACCGGGCAGGCTTCACATGCACCCGCTTCATCACCAGCCGCGACTGGGGAAGGATCTGGATGGGATACTGGGTGGGCGCGCCCTTGCAGTCACCCATTTCATCGCTGCGCAACGCCACGAAGCGAAGCTCGTTATAGAAGCGGACATGCTCCGGGAGCAAGTTGACGCTGAAACTATGAGTGCGTCCGTCATCCTTGAACTGCAACACCTCCTGCAGAACGTCGTTGAGGTAGACGCTCATGATCAACGGATCCTCGGTCTGACTCGGGGAGGCAACCACTTCCAGATTGAGCTGTTCGGGGATATAGTCGGGGGGAAACGCCGCGTTGTCCGATGAGAGTGCAAGTTTCCACGCTACCTCGCTGTTGATCAGGCGCGGCGAGGTGTCCATGCCGAGATCGGCGAGGCGGAATTCATATCGATCCTGCGCATCGCCGCCCTTGCCGGTAAGGGGGAGGCCGCGATACCAGCGGCCGGCGACCGCAGCACGCCATCGCTGTTCGAGCAGATAGAGGGGGGCGTCGGTGAACGGTTCGGTGAGCGCCAGGAAAGAGCCGCCAACCGCGGTGACCAACCCCATCTGGCCGCTCTTTTCAGGGAAATGATATCCGCCATCCGCCGCCGGCCAATCGCGGTAGTGCTCGTCCAGGGCCGCCCGGATCTCCGCCGCCGGCGCGACTACCACCTGCCCCAAGGTCGGCAGGGAGACAAAGGAAACCTTCTTCCCCTGGCGCACCAACATCTCGCCCATCTCCCAGGCGACCCGGAACTCCTCCTCGCGCAAGGCCCGATTGGGAATGCTGATCTGCACCGCTTTCGGCAGCAGGGCCCAGAACCCGCGCACCGAAGTAGCGGCCCGGCGAATGTCCAGCGACAACGAGGTATCCGGCAGAACCTGAAGGTAGCCGTTGTTGACCCTGGCATCGAGACACCTGTCCTCCTCGACCACCAGCGTCGTCCAGAGGGTGAGTTTCATCGGCCCGGCCTTGATCTCCCGGCCGGCCAGGGGGATGGTCAGCAGATCGCCCTCGCCGGCCAACCTGGCAAGGCGAACGGTTGCCCGCGGGGTGTCGTTAACATCCACCCGCAAGCTGGAAAGAGGCCCCAGTATCTCGGAAGCACGGAAACGGACACGCAGCACCCCGCTGTCGATGACCGTGTCGCTCGGCACCGTGAAATAAAAATGGTGCGCCTGCTTATTCTCCGGACCTTCGATCAAATATCCGGAAGGATAGCCGAGATCGGTGAAATCGGTGGTTAAGGTAATCCGCGCCGGCGCCTTTTCAACAAGATCGGCCGCCACCCACCCCTTGTCGTTGGACCCCTGGCGCGCTATCCGAACGTACTTGCGGCCAGGCGAACGCGCCAACTCCACCCCGGTTTCCCCAGCCTCCATCTCCGCCACCACCGGGGCAACACTCCGTGCCTCGGCCAACAGCCGTGCCGACGAGGTCGTCACCAACAGATCGCCCGGCGCCGCCATCCCGCCGCTGACCACAAAAAAAAGACTGCAAAGCAAAATTGCCGCCGCGGCCGCCCACCTCCCTAACCAACATTCACCCACGCTGTCACCTATATATAAATGATACAACAACGCACACATATTCCACCATGTGCATACATATTCAAATTCATTACTATTTCCAAAATAGACTAACCGGAAATACCGCCGATAACAACCCGATAGATTACTGCCTTTATGCGGTACTACATACCGTAAAAAATGATACCCCCTGCCTTCGCGGAGACAACGCCCGTCCGCGAGGGCAGGCATCAATAAACATCAATAAAACAAGATGTTAACACAGGGCAAGGCGAGAGGAAGGGGAAGTTCGCAGGGCAGGACGCCCGACGAGAGCAGAGGCGTAGGCAATACTAGCGACGGTAAAACATCTTGCGGTCTACTTTGAGCAACTCGGCGGCGCGGGTTTTGTTGTTACCGCATCGCGCCAGGGCCGCCTTGAGAGCGGCGCCGATGACGTTATCGAGGGTGAATTCCGAAGGCGGCATCGCAATGACGACCTCATCCGACGCGGTATCAAGAGTGTGCGCCTCGCGCGGCAGAAATATCTGCTCGGGGCCGATGGGGGCGTCCTCCTCGGCAAGAATCGCGGCCCTCTCGATGCAATTCTTCAGTTCGCGAATGTTGCCCGGCCAGTCATATTGCCGCAACTTCGCCATTGCCTCGTCGGTCACCGCCGGCACCTTCTTGCCCAGTTGCGCCCGCAACTGCTCAAGAAAATGATTCACCAGCAACGGCACATCCTCCCGCCGCTCGCGAAGCGGCGGCAACAGAATGGGGAAGGCGGAGATACGGTGAAACAAATCCTGCCGGAACCTGCCCTCCCGGACCAGTTTCGGCAGATCGTTATGGGTGGCGACGATTACCCGGCATTCCACCTTGCACTGACGGTTGGAACCGACCATCTCGAAGGTGCGTTCCTCGATAACCCGTAACAATTTGCTCTGCATGTCCAGCGGCATGTCGCCGATCTCATCCAGCAGCAGGGTCCCGCCGCTGGCGTAGGAGAATTTCCCCTCACGCTCCCGCTCGGCGCCGGTAAAAGCGCCCTTGGCATGACCGAACAGTTCACTCTCGATCAAGGTTGCCGGAATGGCGGCGCAGTTAACGGCGACAAAACGGTTTTCCAGGCCGTCGCCGGCAAAATGAATGGCCCTGGCCAAGACCTCCTTGCCGGTGCCGGACTCACCGCTGATCGCCACCGTCACGGATGGAATCTTCGCCACCTTGGCCGCCAACCCAAGGGCATCGGTCATGACCCGGGAACAGGTACGGATATTCTGAAAGCTGTACTGACTTGCCAGATGTTCCTTCAACTTGATGTTTTCCGCCTGCATCCGGCCAATATTCAGCGAACGACGGATGGTGGCGAGAAGGTTGTCCGGATCGAACGGCTTCTCGATGTAATCATCCGCCCCCTCCTTGAGCGAATAGACCGCATCGGTAACACTGCCGTGGCCTGTCAGGAGGATGAAGGGGATATGGCCGTGTCGCTCCTTCACCGCCTGCAGGAGGGTCAGCCCGTCCATGCGTGGCATCTGCTGATCGGAAAGAATCAGATCGACATCCTGCCCGCCGTCGAGAATCGCCAGCGCCTCCACGCCGTCCTCGGCGACTCGGCAGGCAAACCCGCTGCGCTCCAGCTTATGCTCAAGGCTCCGCCGGGATACCTCGCTGTCCTCGACGACCAACACCACCGGCTGTTTTTTATCTTCTGCCACTCCCCACCCTCCCTCAGGCAAGCTCGCCCGTCAGTCACCCTGCTCACGGATCAACGCGTTTAACTGCAACACCAACGCTGCCACTGCCTCGGCAAGTTGTTCAAAAGATACCAAGGCCTCTCTACAATCACAACTCCGGCCGAGAACCTCCAGACGGGCGGCATGCTCCCGAGACGACTCAGCGCCCAAGGCGGCAAGTTCGGTCTTGAATTTATGCGCCAGTCGAGACAACGCCTCGCCGTCACCGGCCGCTATCGCCTCGGCGATCAGTCGCATCTGCTCCGGGCAGCCCCGGACAAAAAGGCCGGCCAAATCCCGCAGAAAAATATGATCGCCGTCCACCCCGCGCAAGGCCTGTGCGCGGTCAAAAACCACCCCACCCCGCGACCTCGGCGCTCCAACCACCTCCGCCATGGCGCGGTAAAGTGCGGTGCGGTCGATGGGCTTGGTCACAAATCCATCCATGCCGACCTCAATGCATCGCTCCCGATCCTCCCGGAAGGCAAAGGCGGTAAGAGCGAGGATCGGCACGTTGCCACCCTTGTCCCCATCCATTTTTCTGATCCGCCGGGTCGCTTCATACCCATCCATCTCCGGCATCTGTACATCCATCAGGACAAGGTCGAACCGGTAGTTGTCCATCGCCACCAGGACCTCTTTACCGGTGCGGGCCACCACCACCTCATGCCCCCCCTTCTCTAGAAAACGAACCGCCATCTTTTCACTGAGCGGATCGTCCTCGGCAAGCAGGATATGCAGCGGCGGCAGCTCCACCCTCGTGCCGACTTGCACATCTTCCTTGCAACCGGCGGCATCGCCCCTCCGTTTTTCACAGAACAACTCCAGCAGCGTCCGATGCAGAACCATCCGCCCCACCGGCTTGCTCAAGTAGGCGGCAAACCCCAGTTCCCGCGCCCTGGCAAGATGCCCGCTCCGGTTATCCGAGGAAAGCATCATCACCTTCAACGAGGACAAACACGGGTCGGCGTTGATTGCTTCCGCCATTGCAAAACCATCCATAACGGGCATCTCGCAATCGAGCAACACCAGATCGAATGGCCGCTGCTCGGCAATCGCCGCCGCCAGTTCCGCCAACCCTGCCGCTCCGTCGCCCGCCTCATAGACCTCCACGCCCCATCCGACCAGAAATTCACGCAGGACGAATCGGTTGGTCTGGTTATCATCAACGACAAGCACCCTCGCTCCTTGCAGATTGCCCTCCGGAGCGGGATCGGATGCCGACGGCAGGCCGTCCGGGACCCTGAAAACCGCGGTAAAGAAAAATTTGCTGCCGCGCCCCTCTTCGCTTTGCAGCCAGATTCGCCCGCCCATCAGGCCGACAATCCGCCGGCAGATGGAAAGGCCCAAGCCGGTGCCGCCATACCTTCTGGTGGTCGAGGAATCCGCTTGGGTAAAACTCTCGAAGATATGCCCCTGTTTCTCCAGCGCCACGCCGATGCCGGTATCGGCCACGGAAAAAAGCAGGGTGACCGAATCGGCCGACCGCTCCTGCAGATCGACCCGCACGATCACCTCGCCCTGCTCGGTGAACTTGACCGCGTTGGCGATCAGATTGGTCAGCACCTGCCGCAGGCGATCGGAATCACCGACCAGTCTGGCTGGCACATCCGCCTGGAGATGACAGGTGAGTTCCAAATTCTTTTTATGGGCCCGCAGCGCCATCACCTCACAGGTTCTGCCCACCACCTCTTCCAGATCGAAAACGCCCAGATCCAAAGCAAGCTGTCCCGCCTCGACCTTGGAAAAATCGAGAATGTCGTTGATCAGCCGCAACAGATTCTGGCCGGCGGTCCGGAACATATCGACATAGCCGCTCTGCTCACGGTCCAGCCGGGTTTCCTGCAACAGATCGGCCATGCCGACTATCACATTCATCGGCGTCCTGATTTCATGACTCATGGTGGCGAGGAACTCGCTTTTAGCCCGGCTGGCGCTCTCCGCCGCCTCCTTGGCCGCCTGCAGCTCCGCCTCTACCTTCTGCCGCTCCGCGATCTCGCAGGTCAGCTTGACATTTTGAAAATCAAGCGCGCGGGTCCGCTCCCGCACCTTGCCGTCGAGATGCTCGATATGGGAGCGCAACTGCGCCACCATGCCATTCATGGTGGACGCCAACAACCCCAACTCGTCATCGCCTCCGACATCGCACTGCACGGCCAAATCGCCGTCCCGCAATCTGGTCGCCATGGCCGAAAGCTTGCGCACCGGCAGCAGCAGCTTGTTGACGAAGAACAACGCAACAACCACCAGCAGAAAAAAGATCGCCCCTGAAAGCACCAGGATCCGCTGGCGCAAGGTATCGGCGGAGGCATTCAACTCCTCCGTGTAAACCGAGGAGGCGATATACCAGTCAAAATCCTTGAAATGACGCACCCAGGATATCTTGTCATAGACGTATCGCCCCTTGTCTTCCGGCTTATCCCACTTGTAACGAAGAAAATTTTCGGGACTGCCGGCAACCGCCATCAGTTCCTTGCCGATGGACTTGCCGGTGATCGGATCTCGCAGGAAGGCAAAATTGGTCTTTTCGATGTTGGAGTTAGGGTGGATGATCATCTGCATCGCGCCGTCAAAGATATACATGTAGCCGGTCCGGGCAATCTTGATCTTGCGCAGGGTGGCCCGCAGTTCCTCGATCATCTTCTCCTTGCGCCGCGCGACCTCGTCCTCGATATCATCAACATAGACGCCGGTGCCGATCACCCATCGCCACTCCGGAAAATGACGGGAATAGGTGAGCTTCTGCACCGGCTTTTCCGTCCCCAGCCGCCGCCACCAGTAGGAGGTGTAGCCCTCACCGCTCTCTCTCGCCACTTGGACCATCGGCGGCACGATGAGATTGCCGTAGATGTCCCGCACCTGCGAAAAATCGGCCTTGTGCAGCTGCGGATCGGGATGGGAGATGAGGACTGAATTATAATCCGAAATCCAGAGATAATCGTTTTTGCCGTATTTAAAGGAACGAACCTCCTCGAGGGCAGAGGCCTTGGCCTCCTGTTCCGTCAGCAGGCCCTGCTGGTATTTACGGTATTTATCGGACAGGAAGGCATCAAGAATCAAGGTGATGTTGCGGAGCTCCCGCTTGTGGGCTTCAAGCGAGGCGGCACGATACGCCTCGATATCGAAGGCACGGGATTCGACCAGGTTATAGACACTGGCGAGAATGGTCTGGGCGGACTCCGCTTCGTTTGCGTACACCGTCTTCTTGATCAAGGGCACCGAAAAGAAATAGACGGCAACGAACGAACTGAGAACGATGAAAAAAATTGGAAAAAAAATCTTCTTGAACAGAGAGGATGAAAACATGTTTTTCAATCGCCAACCACCCCCGAATAAGGACGAATAATCAATCTTGAGAACGCATATAAGCTTACCTGCTCACCCTAGCAAGGCAATATCAATTAATACCACAAAACTACTTGGCCAACCCCCGTATTACGCCCACCGCGAGAAACGTTTATGCATCATCCCGGCAACTTGGTATATACTGCCCTTGCGGAGAAAAATATTTTCCAGGCGGGAAGAAGATGGCGGCAAAAGCGATCCAGGAATACTACCCCGACCACCTGAACCAGTGCCACGGCTGCGGGGTGTTCAACCCGCAGGGATTGGGAATCAGAAGTTACTGGCACGGCGACCGGGCGGTCTGTACCTTTACCCCCGAACCATTCCACCTCGGGCCGCCGGGCTTTGTCTACGGGGGGCTGATCGCCTCGCTGATCGACTGCCACGCCAACGCCACCGCCAGCGGGGCCGCGCACGCCGCCAGCGGCAAGGAGCTGGGCGACGGCATGCTGCCACGCTTTGTCACCGCCTCCCTCCATGTCGACTAC